>NZ_JAROKN010000001.1:0-231064 GCF_029455255.1 Arthrobacter vasquezii
TCAAGATCGCCCACCGGCTCGAGGACATCGACGATGCCTTCGACTCCGCCGTCCGCGAGGCCACCGTGGCGTTCGGCCGCGGCGAGTGCTTCGTCGAGCGGTTCCTCGACAAGCCGCGCCACGTCGAAGCCCAGGTGCTGGCGGATACGCACGGGAACGTCGTCGTTGTCGGCACCCGCGATTGTTCGCTGCAGCGGCGCAACCAGAAGCTTGTGGAGGAAGCACCCGCGCCGTTCCTCACCGAGGACCAGCGCAGCCGCATTCACGAATCCGCCCGCGCCATCTGCCGCGAAGCCGGGTACACCGGTGCAGGAACAGTCGAGTACCTCGTGGCGCCAGACGGCGTGATCTCCTTCCTCGAGGTCAATACCCGCCTGCAGGTGGAGCACCCGGTGACCGAGGAGACATCCGGGATCGACCTCGTGCGTGAGCAGTTCCGCATCGCCGCCGGCCTGCCCGTGTCCATCACCGAGGACCCTGTACCGCACGGCCACGCCATCGAATTCCGGCTCAACGCCGAAGACGCCGGCCGCGGGTTCCTGCCCTCCCCCGGGCCGGTCGACGTCTTCGAGGCCCCCACCGGCGCCGGGATCCGCGTAGACACCGGCGTCCGTTCCGGCTCCAGCGTTCCGGCCGAATACGACTCCCTCATGGCCAAGCTGATCGTCCTCGGCGCGGACCGCGCGCAAGCCCTGCGCCGTGCGCGGACCGCCCTGGACGAGCTCCGGATCGAAGGGCTCCCCACGGTGGTCCCGTTCCACCGTGCGGTTGTCCGCGATCCGGACTTCACCCAGACCGACCGCCTCGGCGTCTACACCACGTGGATCGAGTCCGAGTTCACCGGGCGCCTCGCTGCCTCGCTCGACAGCGGGCTCACTGGCCCCGTTGCCCGCCGGGAGACGCTCACGGTGGAGCTCGACGGTAAGGCCGTTCAACTAGGCCTGCCGGCGCAGGTGTTCGCTGCGCTGATGAGCGGCGGAAGCACCGCCGTCGTTCCTCCTTCCGGTGTGGAGGAGAAGACAGCGGACGACGGCGCCATCACCGCCCCGATGGGCGGCAACCTCGTGAAATGGCTGGCCGACGACGGCGCCCAGGTGAGCGCGGACCAGCCCGTCGTGGTGGTGGAGGCAATGAAGATGGAGACCGTGGTCTCTGCATCGTCCGCCGGCACTTTCCGGCGCGGCGCGCAGGAGCCGGGTGCCGCCGTCGTACGTGGTGAGGTGTTGGGTACGGTTGAGTAGCCATGAATACTGCAACGGATACGACAACCGCAGCTGAGCACGCCCATACGACGGCGTGGATTGCTTCGGTGCTGCGAGCGCGGATTGCGGCGGGGCAGCTGACCCCGGGCTCGAAGTTGTCGGAGCAGGCGCTGTCGGAGTCGCTGGGGGTTTCGCGGAATACGTTGCGGCAGGCGTTCGCAACGCTCGCGGGTGAGTCGATCGTGACGCGCATCCCGAACCGGGGCGTTTTCGTGGCAGCGCCCGGTGCGGAGGAAGTGCGCGAAATCTACCGGGTCCGGCGGACTATTGAACCTTCGGCCGTGCTCTGGGGCCGGCCCACTCCTGCACAGCTCGATGCGATGGACGCCATCATCCGGAAGGCCAAAGCTGCACGTGATGCCGGCTCCGTTCGCGACATGGCCAACGCGAACCAGGCGTTCCACGAGGCTGTCGTCAGCCTGACCGGCAGCGAATTGCTGCGGGAACTGATGGACAAGGTCCTGGCGGAGATGCGGCTGGTGTTCCATGCCATGTCCGCGGCGCCCGATTTTCACACGCACTACGTGGACCGCAATGCGGCGCTCGTTGAGCAGTTGCGCGCCGGCGAGAACGAGCGTGCAGCCGCTGACCTGCGGGCCTACCTCGACGCCGCCGAAGCCGAGCTGCTGGGGCACCTCGAGGGCGAGGCCCCTAACCGGTGATCACCATAACGGGGCACTGCGGATCCAGCAGAAGCTTGTGGGTGACGGACCCCAACTGGATTCCCGACCTCGCCCCACGGCCATGCCGCCCGATGACAAGGAGGGAGGCGCCCGAGGCGCGGTGCTTCAATGCTTCGTCAGGAGCCCGCTCCTGATCGGTCACCCTGGAGATCCGCACCTCCGGATAGCTGGCGCGCAGGGCATCGAGCATGTCCGCGAGTTCCTGGGAAGCAGCATCACCGGTTGGACCGTCGTCGGCGGTTTCCGTGCCTTTCGATGAAGTGACGACCGTCAGCGCGTGACCAGAACGGTCTGCTTCAACGACGGCCACGCGAAGCGCTGCATGGGACTCGGGCGAGCCATCGACGCCCACAACTACTCCCCCGCTGCCGCCGTCAAGAGCCTGCGCATCACGGGGAAGGACCACGACGGGACATGCGCTTCCCAGCGCAACCTGATGGCCGACCGATCCCAGGTACTCCCCGGTCCGTCGGTCTACCCGGTCAGCCCCTACGACCACGAGTGCCGCGTTCTCCGCGATACCCAGCAATGCGTCGACGATTTCACCGCAGTGAACGGTTGAGGCGAACCGAACATCCGGGTACTCCAGCTCCGCGCGTGCTTCCTCGTCATCCATCAACTGCCGCGCCGCGTCCACCAGGCTGCGGTAGGGTGTCCCTCCCGCAGCCACCGGCAGGACGAGTGACGGGTCAGGAATCGCATGCACCAGGGTGACGGATTGACCGGTGCGCCGGGCGCGCTCGGCTGACCACCGTAGAATAGCCGGCCCCCTTTCCCCGTCCCGGAATGCGACGACGATGCGGCGCGACGGAGGGTGAGCGGATCCCACAGCACCACTCACCGTCCGGGTTCCTGCTGTTCGGGCACGATGACTGCGCGGCCGCGGATAGTGCCGGCCCGCAGCCGTTCATATGCGACGGGCGCATCGGAAAGGCTGAAAGTCTCAATCTCCACGGAGATCTTTCCTGCCCGCGCCAGCTGCACCACTTCCATCAGTTCGGACCGCGATCCCCAGTAGGGAGCCCGTGCAGCGGCATCCCACGGCGTGGAAAAGAATCCGACATCCACCGTTCCGACGCCGACGCCGACAATTGCAATTTCACCGCCGACACTCACCACTTGTGATGCAAAGGCCGTTGTCGCCGGTGCTCCCACAAAGTCGAAGACCGCCGTTGCGCCCCGGCCGCCGGTCAGAGCCCGGATCTGCCTCTCCGCCTCCTCACCCGGCACAAACGCTTGGTCAGCGCCGACTTCGAGGGCGAGATCCAGCTTCGGCTCTGACTGGTCAAGGGCAATGATGGTGCTCGCCGTCAGCGTGCGCAGAATTTGGATGGCTACATGGCCCAGTCCGCCGACACCGATGACCACTGCGGTCGACCCGGGGACCAGGGTCGGCAGGGACTGCTTGATGGCGTGGTACGGGGTCAATCCTGCGTCGGTCAGGGACACACTGGCAACAGGGTCCAGGTCTCCGAGCGGCACAAGATGACGAGGATCGTCAATAAGCAGATACTCCGCCATCGCCCCCGGCGCACCCAGACCGGGAGGCCTGATTTCGAGCTCTGCCGCTACCTCACAGTAATTCTCCTTGCCCTGCGCGCAGGTGTAGCAGCGTCCGCACCCCCACGGCCCGTAGACCAGCATCGGCTCGCCGACGGTAAGGCCTTTCACCCCGTCGCCCCAGGATTCAACGACGCCGGCTCCCTCGTGACCCAGCGTAAGAGGCAGCCCATAGATGTACTGATCCTCGGGCAGGTCCATGATGAACTGGTCCGAATGGCACACGCCCGCGGCCGTGACGCGCAGAAGCACCTGCCCAGGCCCGGGCACCGGCGTCTCGACCTCGACAACCTCCGGCGCGGCACCCACAGCACGGTACTGGAGCGCCCTCACGAGTACTCCTCCACAAGCCGGGGTGGGTCGGGGTCTCCCATGACATACCTCCTGGGTCAGCGCGTCGATTGCAGCGGTTGACCCCAGTGTGCCCTCTCCGGGCGCCCCGCGGTAGAGCCCTGTGCCCGTTCCATAAAATAGGGTGACCAGATGGATCGCTGCACAGCGACGAATGAACCAAGACCGGGCGGTGACCTGTGATGAAGACAATAAAGGCCAGAAAGTGGAGCGACCTGACGCCCGCGCAGCAACGAGCGGTTCTGACCGCTGCGTCGGTGCAGTTGTCGCTCGCGGCTACCGCGTGGGTTGACCTAGCCAGGCGGCCCGAGAGCCAGGTCAACGGACGTAAGAGCCTGTGGGCGGTAGGGATTGGCCTCAACTTTCTGGCACCAATCCTGTACTTCAGCCGGGGAATCCGCCGCTGAAGCGCGCCACCCCCTGGAACTTTTGCGCAGGTCCAGTGGCTTCGATGGGGTCGGAAGCCACTAGACCTGCACAAAAGTTCCCTGAACTCGGGGCTTACGGCACCAGGTAGTCGCTGTCCCTCGCGTCGGTGATCAGCATATGCCCGGGTGCGTGGCCGATGGCCAGCGGCGGACGGGACTGCATCACTGCCGCCTGCGGGGTCACGCCGCACGCCCAGAACACCGGCAGGTGTCCGTCGGGGATCTGGACAGCCTCACCGAAGTCGGGGGCGCCAAGGTCAGCAATGCCAAGCTCCTCCGGATTGCCCACGTGCACCGGCGCACCGTGAACAGCCGGGTAGCGGGACGTGATCCGGACGGCGTCGGCCACTTGTGCCGCCGGGACAGGGCGCATCGAGACCACCAGCGGGCCGGACATGGCGCCGGCGGGAGCGCACTGCCGGTTTGTCCGGTACATCGGCACGTTGACGCCCTGGTCGATGTGCGCAATCCGGACGCCGCCGTCCTGCAGCGCAGCTTCGAAAGTGAAGGAACAGCCGATCAGGAACGTAACGAGGTCCTCGCGCCAGTAACGCCCGATGTCGGTTGGCTCGTCGACCTTTTCGCCGTTCCGGTACACCGTGTACTTCGGGACGTCGGTTCGGATGTCTCCGCCTGCCAGCAGCGGTCCCGCGGTCTGTCCCGGCTCGAGCACGCCCAGAATGGGGCAGGACTTCGGGTTGCGCTGGGCAAAGAGGAGCAGGTCGAAGGCCTGCTCACGCGGGATGGCCAGCACGTTGGCCTGCGCGTAACCGCGGGACCAGCCCGACGTCGGTACCACCAGTCCGTTGCGGAAGGCCTCCCGCGCTTCGGCCGGCGTGGCGGCGGCGCGGTCTTCCGGGCTCCAGCTGATCATGCGGACCACAGCTGCGCGAGCCCCATGATCGAGGTCCAGCCGAGGAAGAGCGTGAGCAGCCAGGTCACCACACCGACGATCAGCAGCCACTTCGGATAGTTGTAGCCGTTCATGAGGTCGCGACGGCGCCAGGCTACCCACAGGAGCACACCGAACCCGACCGGCAGGATCAGACCGTTGAACGCTCCGGCGAAGATCAGCAGCTGCTGCGGTGCCTGCCCGAGGAAGAGATAGACCGTGGCGCAGACCACGATGAAGGCGACGGTGATGAGGTTTCGCTTGCGCTCAGGGGTCTTCGAGGAGGTGATGAAGGAAACCGAGGTGAACGAGGCGCCGATCACGGAGGTGATGGCAGCGGCCCAGAGGACGATGCCGAACACCCGCATTCCGATCTCACCGGCCGCGGCGCCGAAGGCTTCGGCTGCCATGTTGTTGCTGCTCAGGACGGTGCCGCCGGCAACCACACCAAGGATCGCAAGGAACAGCAGTACCCGCATGACGCCGGTGACAATAATGCCGATCACCGAGCTTCGCGTGATCTGCTGAACGTGTTCAATTCCGGTGGCCCCGGAGTCGAGCATGCGGTGGGCGCCGGCGTAGGTGATGTAGCCGCCAACGGTGCCGCCGACCAGCGTGGTGATGATGAGGAAGTCGATCTCCTCGGGCAGGAACGTATTTTTCAGCGCGTCACCCAGCGGCGGAGCCGCAACGATGGCTACGTAGATCATCAGCAGGATCATGATGGCGCCGAGAAGAACCACAATGCGGTCCAGCGCCAGGCCCGCCCGCTTGCTGACGAAGATCAGAATGGCGATGACGGCGGAAATGGCGCCGCCGATCTTCGGGTCAACGCCGAGCATCGCGTTGGCGCCAAGGCCCGTTCCCGCGATGTTGCCGATGTTGAAGACCACACCGCCGAGGAAGACCAGGCCCGCAAGGAACCAGCCGACGCCGGGAACCACCCGGTTGCCGAGCTCCTGCGCCCGCAGCCCGGAAACTCCGATGACCCGCCAGACGTTCATTTGCACTGCAATGTCGATGAGGATGGACGCCAGGATGGCGAAGGCGAACGCCGCGCCGAGCTGTGCGGTGAAGACCGTTGTCTGGGTGATGAAGCCGGGGCCGATGGCGCTGGTCGCCATCAGGAACATCGCGCCCAGCAGGGCTGAGCGCCGAGCTGAGGAGCTCAGATTGAGTTTGGTGCTGCCTTCTGCCATGGGGTCCGTCCGTACGTCGGGGTGACTAGCGTCACAATTATCGTCCCGAGGAACGATACAGGTTGTTGAACAATATTGGCAAGAGATTGTTCAACAACTTCTCATCATTGCTTCCGGTCCAGCCCGGCCGGCTCGCAACTCACCCGTCGAACTGGAGCAAAGAGTCGGCGGTCCGCCCGCTCATCCCCACGAGCATGGTCCGGTTGCGGGCACCGGTCTTGCGGAGAATAGAGCCGACGTGCTTCTCCACTGTCTTCACCGAGATCTGAAGTTCACGCGCGATCTGCTTGTCCGCCATTCCACGGATCACCATCGCGCAGACCTCCCGTTCGCGGGTGGTCAGATTGTCCGTCTCCTTCTCCCCGGACGAGTCCAGCAGACGATCAAACACGTCCCCTTCCAGCAACGCCTGCCCCTGCCCAGCCGCCACAATGGTCCGGGCAATCGATTCGCCGCCGGCACGGCGGTTGATGAATCCGCGCACGCCCACCTGCTTCGCCGAGCGCACCTGATCGACGGTCGGGTTATCGGTCAGCACCACGACGACGGCGTCAGGACCCAGTTCCCTCATCCTGCCGACCAGCGCGGTGTTCGCGTGCACCATGTCCAGGTCCATCAGCACGACATCGGGATGGAGCAGTTCATACGCTTCCAGCAGCTGGTCCGCCGAGTGGACCTCGGCTCCGACCTGGATGGCAGGCTCAGCGATGCCGAGCAGCCTCACCAGCCCGGCGCTCACTACGGGGGCGTCGTGGGCAATGAGGATCCGCCACCGCGGCTCCTGCACTGCCCGACGGCCAGGAGCGGCATGCGGCAGGACCGCCTTGACCGTTGTTCCCCATCCCGGAACGCTGTCGATCTGCAGGGTTCCGCCGAGATGGATGGCCCGCGATGTCATGCCGTGCAGGCCAAGGCAACTGGTGGGCAGCGCCGAGTGGTCACCGTGCGCAGCGGCCGGGTCAAATCCCCGCCCGTTGTCTTCAATCACCACGGCCAGGGAACCGCCGTCGTATATCAGCCCGACGCGCACACTCGCAGCACGCGAGTGGAGGACGACATTATTCAGGGCTTCCTGCACGATCTTGAACGCCTGATGCTCAACCTCTGGGGCAAGCGGCAGCTGGTCCCCGATGATGGTCAACCGGGTGGCTGCACCGGACATCGCTTCCGCCCACACCAGTTCCCCGCGGATGGCCTCCTCCAACGATTTACCAGCCAACGACGCCGGTCCCAGCCCCAGTGCCGTCCGGCGCGTTTCAGCCAGCGCATCGTGGGCGACGGTTTTCGCCGTGCTGATATGGGCGGAGGCTTTCCGGATGTCAGTGCCCGAGCCTTCGCTCACCCCGGCCAGGGCCTTGTCCGCATCATCAAGGCTGAGCAACAGTGCTGCGAGTGATCGGCCGAGGGTTTCATGCACGTCCCGCACCGCGCGTTCACGTTCTGCTGCTACAGCGGCCTCGCGTTCCCGGGTGGCCGCCTGGGCATGGAGATCGTAGTTCCCTAGGGCAATGGCGGCGTGACCCGCGAACAGTTCCGCCAGGCGGGCCTCATCCCGTGTGAAGGTGCGGCTGCTGTCGGGACTGAAAAGGATGAACGCGCCGACGATCTGCTCATCCCACTGCAGCGGGACACCGATCACCGCACAGTTCCACCGTGGATCATTGGCAGCGATGTGGCCGCGCTCAATTTCAGAATACGCTCCCAGCACCACAGTTGAGCGGCTGCCGACCACCCTGCCGGTAAGCCCCTCCGAAAGCGAGAAGGTCTGCCCTTCCTGACAGCCGACGCCGATGTCCACCTTCTTGGTGTACGTACCTTTGGCCTCGTCGACGAGCGCGATGGAGCCGGACTCGCAGTGGAGAAGGGAGGTGGCATGGACGAGGATCCGCTGGAGGAGCGTCTGGATCTCGAACCGTCCGGCGAGGTCCCTGGCGATTCCGATCATGGGATCAAGTTCCTCGGGAAAACCGGTCATTCGGTGCGATCCGCCGTACAGCGTAACGGGGTTCTGCGCGACTAGGTCCATGACGTCCTCTCTGACGCTCGGTTCTCACGTAACGGGTGGCACCCTGCGGGTATTCCCTCATGGCAACGTTCGGGTTAATCCTCATTTTGCCGGAACGGCGCAAGTGGTTGGGTTGAAGGGTGGAGCGGACTCGTTCTGCACCTCATCAAACGCCATCGAGGAGACACACACGATGATGTGGAACGCTCAATGAGCCGCATCGGCATCCTGACCAGTGGCGGAGACTGCCCCGGACTCAACGCGGTGATCCGCGCCTGCGTGCTGCGTGGCAGCCGGGATCACGGACAGGAGTTCGTGGGCATCCTGGACGGGTGGCGGGGATTGGTGGATGCCGATTTCATCGATCTCGACTGGATGAGCGTGCGTGGGCTGGCCAAGCTGGGCGGCACCATCCTCGGGACCTCACGGACGAGCCCGTTCGGCGAGCGCGGTGAGGACGGCGGAGCTGCCCATATCAAGGCGAACCTGCGCTCGGCGGGCGTCGACGCGCTCATTGTGATCGGCGGCGAGGGCACGCTGGCCGCCGCCCAGATCCTTAGCCGGCACGGGGTCCGGATTGTCGGGGTGCCGAAGACCATCGACAATGACCTGTCCGCTACCGACTACTCGTTCGGCTTTCACACGGCGGTCGAGATTGCCACCGAGGCCATCGACCGGCTGAAGACGACGGGGGAATCGCACCACCGCTGCATGATCGCCGAGGTCATGGGCCGGCATGCCGGGTGGATTGCGTTGCATGCGGGTATCGCCACCAGCGCCCACGCAATCCTGATCCCTGAACAGGAAGCCACGCTCGACCAGATCTGTGCCTGGGTGCGTACGCCGTTCGAGCGCGGCCGCACTCCCCTGGTGGTGGTCGCCGAGGGATTCGTCTCCGCGGAGATGACCCAGCCGCATTCGGAGCGTGGGCTGGATGCTTTCAACCGGCCGCGGTTGGGCGGCATCGGCGAACGGCTTGCTCCGATTATCGAGGAACGGACCGGTATCGAAACGCGGTCCACCACCCTCGGGCACATCCAGCGCGGCGGGGCTCCGAGCGGAGCTGACCGGGTCCTTGCCACCCGCCTTGGCCGGGCCGCTGTGGACGCCGCCCAGAACGGGGAATGGGGCACCATGGTCGCCAGCCGGGGAACAGAGATTGTGCGGGTGAGCCTGGAAGAGTCAGTCGGGCGCCTCAAGACGGTTCCGCAGGAGCGCTACGACGAAGCGTCATTCCTTTTCGGCTGATCAGCAGCACGGAGGGGAAGCAGCGGGGCGGGAACCGGCACCAAAACAGAAACACAGCAGAGCCCGTCCGGTGGGGGTTGGACGGGCCCTGCTGTGGCTTTCAGCTGGTCAGAACACGCGGATGGGGATCTCCGCGGGGTCGTTCAGGAGCCCTTCGATTTCGTCGTCGAGCTTGACCAGGGTGATGGAGGCACCGGCCATGTCCAGGGAGGTGCAGTATTCACCGACGTAGCTGCGGCCCACCGTGATGCCCTGCTCAGCGAGCCGTTTGTGGGCCTGGCCGTAGAGCAGGTAGAGCTCGCTGATGGGCGTGCCGCCGAGGCCGTTGACCATGAGGGCAACGCGGTCGCCGTCTCCGAACGGAAGATCCTTGACCACGGGGGTGAGTAGTTCATCGACGATCTCGTTGGCAGGCATCATCTTGGCCCGACGGCGTCCCGGCTCGCCGTGGATGCCCACGCCCATCTCGATCTCATCCTCGCCGAGCTCAAAGAGCGGACTGCCCTTGGCGGGAGGTGTGCAGGCAGTGAGCGCCACACCCATGGTCCGGGTGACGGAGTTGACCTTTTCACCGATGCGGATGACCTCGTCGAGATCCGCTCCGCGCTCGGCAGCAGCGGCGACGGCCTTGATGACGAAGAAGTTGCCGGCCACGCCGCGACGGCCGATCGTATAGGTGGAGTCCTCCACCGATACGTCGTCGTTGATGAACAGGGTCTTGACGTTGATGCCTTCGGCGGAGGACATTTCCTGGGCCATTTCGAAGACCATCTTGTCACCGGTGTAGTTGTTGACGAGCAGCAGGACGCCCTTGGGTGAGGCGAGCATCTTGGTGGTCTCATACACGTAATCGAACGGGGGTGCGGCGAAGACGTCGCCCGGGCACGCGGCGTCGAGCATTCCCTTTCCGACGATCATCACGTGCGCCGGTTCGTGGCCGGAGCCGGAGCCCTGGACAATCGAGACCTTGTTCTCGTCCGGGCCGTCGGCGCGCATGATGAGGTTGTACTCGGGCACATACTTCAGGGTGTCCGGGTTGGCCAGTGCAAGGCCTTCGAGCATCTCTGGAACAAACTGCTGCGGATCATTGACGAACTTCTTCATGGGGGCTCCACATCGTTGTGCTGGTTGGGGAAAAGGGGTGTGACGAAAGAAATCAGCGGTTCGACCACTCGGAGACAATGCGCTCGATGATGATGGCAACCGCCACTGCACCGGCATCCGGTGAACCGATGCTGCGCTCGCCGCTGTAGCTGGCACGGCCGCGCCTGGCCTCGAGCTTGCTCGTGGCGTCGGCGCATTCGCGGGCGGTCTTCGCAAAGGCAGCGCGCGCCTCCGCGGCCCCTGCACCGGACTGGATCTGCCGCTCGAGTTCATCGGTGGCCGGCACCAGTGCGTCGAGCAGCGTCTTGTCGCCCAGGTCGGCATTACCACGTGCCTTGATCCCATCGGTCGCTGCCCGGAGCATTGCCACGGCTGCAGTGCCGTCAATGGTGTCGAGGCTCTTGGCTGTCATTGATGCGCGCAGGAACGCCGTGCCCCAGAGCGGCCCGGAGGTTCCGCCGATCCGGCTGGAGATGGCGACAGCCACCTGTTGCAGGAAGGTGGCGACGTCGTCGCGCTTGAGGTTGTCCCAGTCAGCAAGGACCTTCTCGAAGCCGCGCGCCAGCGAGTAGCCGAGGTCGCCGTCGCCGACGACAGCGTCAAGGTCACCGAACTCCTTTTCCTGGTCCACTGCCGTCTGGGCAAGAGTACGGACAACGTATTCGACGTCCGCGAGATCTGTGGCGGTCATGATTTCTCCGTAGGGGTCGAAGCGGTGGTGGAGGGTGCTGACGGTGCCGGGCGGTCGAGGATGTCCTGCAGGACGGCCAGCGAGACGGCATCCGGTACGTCAAGGCCGAGCGGGTTCTGCAACACCGCGGTGGGTTCGCCGTTATCCGGATCGCCGAGGGAGGAGACAACCAGCGAAGCGCCGCTGAAATCCTCCTCTTTTGTATAGCCGCTGACCGTGACGACGGTCCGCAGCCCTGCCGCCAGCGCGGCCAGCATTCCGTTGCGGCTGTCCTCGATGACGACGGCGTCATCCGGTTGCAGGCCCAGGTCACCGAGCGCTACCAGATAAATGTCCGGCGCCGGCTTCTTGTGCGGCACGATGTCACCTGCAAACACGGAGAAGTGGGCGGCGAGTTCCGGACCGACCGCATGGCCGAGTACGGCGCGCACGGCAGGTTCGGCAGAGGTGGATGCCACCGCAAGGGTCCAGCCGGCGTCGTGCGCTTCAGCGACGATGCGCCCAATTCCGGGCCGTCCCGGCATCGCGCCGCTTTCAACCAGTCCCTTGTAGATGTCGGTCTTGCGCTTGTGCCAGTCGCGGATCGCCTGGTCCACAGCGGCGTCGTTAGTCAGTCCGAGCGAAGCGGCCAGCTCCTCGGTCAGGATGCTCCGCATCCGCTCCTTGCCGCCGCCGATCTTCACCTTTTGCGCGTACTCCTCCGAGGTCCACTGCACCGGAACGTTGAAGTCGGTGAAGGTCTGGTTGAAGGCAGGCAGGTGACCGTGCTGCTCAGTGTCGGCCAGGACGCCGTCGCAATCAAAGATGAGCGCCGGCATCCTAATGTCCGGCCTTTCCTGCGCTGCCGAACTGGTCCGCGAGCTGTGTCACCATGGCCACGACGTCACCGCGTGTGTGCTTGAACAGTGACGGCGGATCCCACTTGTTGTTCTGCTCAGCCTGCTTCAGGAAGGACAACGAGGACTGCATGTACGTTTCCTTGAGCGCCGTCGAGATGTTCACCTTGGCGCAGCCGCGGGCAATGAGGTCGGCGAACTGTTCCGGGCTCAGTCCGCTTCCGCCGTGGAGCGCAATGGGAATGTTCCGGGCCTCGACGATCTGGGTGACCCGCTCGACGTCGAGCACCGGAGCTGCCTTGTAGGAGCCGTGTGCGTTGCCGATCGAGGGAGCAAACACGTCAATGCCGGTGGCGTCGATGAACGCGAGCGCGGTCTCCAGGCTCTGCTGCTGCGACACTTCATCGGAGCCGTGATCGTCCTCGACGCCGGTGATGGACTCGATCTCCCCCTCGACCTGCGCGCCGTAGCTGCGGGCTTCGGCGACCACGTCGATGGTCTGGCGCTGGTTCTCCTCGACCGGCAGCTCGGAGGCGTCGAAGAGCACGGAGTTCCAGCCGGCTTTCAGGCACTCCGTCACGACCTCCCGGTCCGGGCAGTGGTCCAGGTGAAGGGTCACCGGTACCTCGATGCCGCGGGTCAATGACTGCCACATGTCGAACAGCACCCGCGACCCGATACTGCGCACGGTTTTGACCGAGGTCTGCAGGATGACCGGCGAGCGGGCTTCAACCGCGCCTGCCAGTACAGCCTCCATGGTCAGGTCATTGAAAATGTTGATTGCAGGAACGCCGTAGCGGGACTCAAACGCCGGATCAACGATGTCTTTCAGGGGAACAACGCCCACAACACATACCTCCTGAGTAGGGTTCAAACTCCACAGTAGGGGTGCGTACCGCACACCGGAATGGGGGGTTACCCACCCCTCGCCTTGCGGGTAATCACCACCTCGTCAGGACCGCCCAGGGCGTGCTTAGGTTGCTCAATCACCCCCCCCCCTACCGACAGGAAACACCATGGCAACTGGAAGCGTGCTTGAGACAGTCACCGCCGAGGAAGCGCGCCGCGTCATTGATGCCGCGGCCGCCAAGGCAACGGAAATCGGGCAGCCGATGGACATTGCCGTCGTCGACGCCGGCGGCAACCTGAAAGCCCATGTCCGCATGGACGGCGCCAACATCGGCAGCATCACCATTGCCATCAACAAGGCCTACACGGCAATCGCCTTCCAGTGCGAGACCGGTGACCTGCAGGGGCTCACCCGGCCGGACGGCCCGATCTACGGATTGAATGACGCCCACGGCGGCCGGCTGGTGGTGTTCCCCGGCGGCATTCCCCTGGTACGCAACGGTGACATTGTGGGCGCCGTCGGTGTCTCAACCGGAACCATCGAGCAGGACCAGGAGGTTGCGGAGGCCGGGGTCGCTGCGTTCTGAGCGGGGCTCAGGCCTGTGCTGCCTGTGCGTCTTCTGACTGGGTGATAGCCCAGGCCGCGTTGATGAGGCCGATATGGGACAGACCCTGCGGGAAGTTCCCGATCAGGGCGCCGCTCCTGATGTCGATCTCCTCCGAAAGAAGGCCGAGGTCGTTTGCGTATCCGGTCACTTCGTCGAAGATTTTTCTGGCGCGTTCCGGTTGGCCTGCCATCGCCCATCCGCTGGCCAACCAATAGGAACACATGATGAAGGCACCTTCATCACCTGAGCCTGTCCATCGTTGGATCAGGTTCCCGGTGGCAAGTTCGCGCTCCATCGCGTCCAGGGTTGCCAGGATTCTGCTGTCGTCAGGCGGGAGGAAGGCCATGATCGGCATCAGGAGCACACCGGCGTCGAGATGGTCCGAGCCAAAGGCGCCTGTGAATGCGTTGACCGTGCTGTCCCACCCCTGGTCGAGGATGGCGGCGTGGATGCTTTCCCGTTCACGCTCCCACTCCGGCACCTTCTGAGCGGCACCGAGACGGTCAGCCAGTTTCAGCGCGCGGTCCAACGCCACCCAGCACATCAGTTTCGAGGTGACGTAGTCCCGTGTTCCTTCACGGCCTTCCCAGATTCCCGAATCGTTCTCCCGCCAGGTCTGGGCAGCCCTGTCCGCAACGGCGATCAGGAACTCCCGGGTCTCGGAAGGGAATTCGCCGAGCTGGTCCCGCAGGATCCAGGCACACTCGAAGACCTCACCGAGGACGTCAAGCTGCTTCTGGTCCCAGGCGTCATTGCCGACACGGACCGGCCGGGATCCGGCATAACCGGCCAGGTGGTCCAGTTCGCGCTCGGTGAGGTCATGCTCGCCGCCCACGCCGAACATGATGCTCAGGTGCCCGTCGCGTAGCACTCCGGCAGAAGTGGTGATCCAGTCGAAGAAATCCTGCGCCTCGTCCGGACACGCTGCCACCCACAGCGCCTTGAGCGTGAGGCTGCCGTCACGCAGCCAACCGTAGCGGTAGTCCCAGTTGGCGGTACTGCCCGGCTCTTCCGGCAGGGAGGTGGTGGGTGCCGCGACGACCGCGCCGGTCGGACTATAGGTGAGTGCCTGGAGCACCAGCGCGCTGCGGTGCACCTGCTCGCGGTAGGCACCCCGGTAGCTCTGGTGCATGTCGCTCCAGGACCGCCACGCTGCAATGGTGTTGTCCAGCTCAGCGGCGCCGTCGACCGCCGGTTGCGCAGCGGCCACTGCGCCGTGGTGACGGAGCGCGAAAACAGCGGCTTCCCCTTTCGACAGCCGGTAGGTACCGCCGAGAGATCCGTCGGCGGCAGTGAGGTTCAACCCGGCGGTCAACGTGAGGCGGTCGGCGCCGCCGCTGATGACCCACCCGGTTGCGGTTTGCGTGCAATGAGGAGTGATCAGTCCGTACTCCGGCCGCGCAGCAAGATCGACCGCCAGTTCAACGGTTCCCCGTGTTACCTCGACCCGGCGAAGCAGCATATGCGGGGAGTTGTGCCCGATTTCGTGGCCGCGCTCCCCTGGCCCCAGGGCCAGCGCGTCCGTCAGCAGAACGGTTCCATCCCCGCACTCGAACTCGGTCTCGAGGACCATGGTCCCGGGAAGGTACCGGCGCGTTGCCGTGAAGGTGCCCGTCGGGCGGATAGTCCAATGTCCGGCGTCGGGATCCAGCAGGCGCCCAAACACGCTGGGGGCGTCGAAGCGCGGAGGGCACCACCAGTCGACGGAACCGTCCCGTGAGGAAAGTGCGGATCCCTGGCAATCTGCCAGCAGTCCATAGTCTGCTATCGCGGCCGCTTCGCCATTCGGCATGTGCACAGAGGAACTCCTTCGCTTGTTATTTACCGAAACCCTGCCCGCGGGTCAGAATCGGTCCGGTCACTAGGGGCGAGGCCACTGTGGACCGTTTGAACCTGCCTCGTATTCATCCAGCGGCACCTCACCGCCCGCCCACGCCTCGCGCACCGAATCGACAATCCGCCAGCCTTCTTCAGCAGCGGCACCGTCCAGGGCGAGTATCGCATCCTCATCGAGCATTCCGCGCAGGACTTCCCCATAGGGATTCAGGTCCCCGGGTCCCACGTCTGCCGACAGGTGCGTCCGCTGAAGTTCCAGGGGGTGCCCGGATCCGTTCACGTTGATTCCCAGATCCACGCTGCCGTCGCCAAGGTTCAGGCGCAGCACGTTGGGCCGGTTCTTTCCGTTCAGCCGCTCGGGCAGGTGCGGTACCTCGCGGAAGGTCACGATCACTTCCTGGCGCGGCTGTCCGATCGCCTTGCCGGAACGCAGGGTGAAGGGCACTCCCGCCCAACGCCGGTTCGTCGCCTCGACATCGAGCTCGGCGAGGGTTTCGGTGTTGCGCTCGGGATCCACACCGTCTTCCTCGGCGTAGGCCGGCAGTTCCCGTTCGCCAACGGTGCCGGCCGTGTAGCGGGCACGCCTGCTCGCCGTCCGCGGGTCATTCCGCCACAGGTGAATCGAGCGGAGCGCCTGGACTTTGGCGGCGTGAAAATCCGCAGCGTCAAGCTCGGCCGGCGGCTCCATGACAATCAGCGCCATGATCTGCAGCAGATGGCTCTGGAGCATGTCCACCATGGCTCCGGCCTTGTCGTAGTAGCCGCCGCGGCCTTCGAGCCCGAGTTGCTCGTCATACACGATCTCCACCCGCGCAATATGGTCCCGGTTCCAGAGTGGCTCAAATACCCGGTTGGCAAGGCGCAACCCGAGGATGTTGAGGACTGTTGACTCGCCCATAAAGTGGTCCACCCGGAAGACCTGCGACTCCGGAACCACACCGGCGACCAGTTCATTCAGCTCGGTTGCACTCCTGCGGTCGTTGCCGAAGGGTTTTTCGAGCGCCAGCACGGTGCCCTCCGGCAGCTGTGCATCCTGTAGGGCCTTCACTGCAGTGGCCGTTACGCCCGGCGGCAGTGCGAAGTAGATGATCGGCTTGCCGTGTGCTTCCCGGACGAGCCCGGCGAGTTCCTCGGGAGAGGAGTAATCCACGGCAAGGTAGCGCGACGTGGACAGGACATGGTCAACGGCAGCGCCATGGGCGTCCACGGTGGAGAAGGCTTCACGCACTGTGCTGCGCCATTGGTCATCGCTCCACTGCTTACGTCCTGAACCCAGCAGCATGACCCGCCGTTCCGGTTCCTCCGTGAGCAGCTTTCCCAGCCCTGGTAGGAGCAGGCGGGCTGCCAGGTCTCCAGTTCCCCCAAGGATGATGAGCGTGGATCCCGAATCGGTCATGCCTGTTCCTCCAGAGGGGGGCGTTGGATACTGACCTGTCCAGTCTGCACCCTCTGCCTGAAACACGGCTTACTGCCCTCCAACTTCTACACTGAATCAATGACTGCAACCCTCGTGGCCAAGGCGCTTTCCGGCGGCCACGCCCACCGCACCCTCTTCTCCAACCTGGACCTCACCGTCACCGAGGGCGACGTCGTCGGAGTGGTGGGAGCCAACGGCGCCGGGAAGTCGACGCTGCTCCGGCTGCTCGCCGGCGTAGATGAGCCGATCGCAGGCTCCGTGATGTGCGCGCCGAAGGACGCCTTCGTCGGCTGGCTCCCGCAGGAACACGAGCGCACCGCCGGTGAGACGGTCGAGCAGTACATTGCCCGCCGGACCGGCGCCACTGCCGCCACCCAGGCGATGGAAGCCGCAGCAGAGGAGCTCGGCACCGACGTCAAGGGCGCCGATGACCGCTACTCGGCGGCCCTTGAACACTGGCTCGCCTCGGGAGCAGCAGATCTGGAAGACCGGCTCCCAGCGGTTCTGGCCGACGTCGCGCCGGGTGTTGGACAGCACGCGCTGGTCACCGGGCTCTCCGGCGGCCAGCTCGCCCGGGTTGCCCTCGCCGCGCTGCTGCTGAGCCGGTTCGACGTCGTCCTTCTTGATGAGCCCACCAATGACCTGGACCTCGACGGACTGGCCCGGCTGGAAGCGTTCATGCGCAACCTGCGCGGCGGGGCGGTGCTCGTTTCCCATGACCGTGAGTTCCTTGCCCGCTGCGTCACCACCGTGGTGGAGCTTGACCTCGCGCAGAACCAGGTGGCGGTGTACGACGGCGGTTACGACGCCTACCTTGAAGAACGCGCCGTCGCGAAACGGCACGCGCGCGAGGCGTACGAGGAATACGCCGACAAGAAGCAGGACCTCGTCTCACGCGCCCGCACCCAGCGCGAGTGGAGCTCGCAGGGCGTCCGGAATGCGATGAAGAAGAGCCCGGACAATGACAAGATCCGCCGCCGCGCCAGCACCGAGTCCTCAGAGAAGCAGGCACAAAAGGTCCGGCAGATGGAATCGCGGATCGCTCGGCTGGACGAGGTGCAGGAGCCGCGCAAGGAATGGCAGCTGCAGTTCAGCATCGGTTCGGCGCCGCGCTCCAGCTCAGTGGTGGCAACGCTGAACAGCGCCGTGGCGCGTCAGGGAGACTTCACCCTTGGTCCGGTGTCGGTGCAGCTCCACGCCGGCGAACGCATCGGCATCACCGGCCCCAACGGAGCGGGAAAGTCCACCCTGCTGCGTCTCCTGCTGGGTCATCAAGACCCCGACGACGGCGCAGCCTCACTGGGTGCCAACGTCGCCGTCGGCGAAATCGACCAGGCGCGCGGACAGCTTGCCGAGGACGAAACGCTTGCTGCAGCCTTCGAAGCGGCCGTACCGGAGTTGGCGCAGGCCGAGGTGCGCACCCTGCTCGCCAAGTTCGGCCTCAAGGCCGACCAGACCGGGGCACTCGTCGGCAACCTCTCCCCCGGCGAGCGCACCCGGGCCGGACTTGCGCTGCTGCAGGCACGCGGGGTGAACCTGCTGGTGCTCGACGAACCCACTAACCATCTCGACCTACCGGCCATCGAGCAGCTCGAGGAAGCACTCGAGGACTACACGGGTGCGCTGCTGCTGGTCACCCATGACCGCCGGATGCTTGAGAACGTGCGGCTGGATGCCCGGTGGGAGGTCAGTGCAGGACAGGTCCGGGTGCTGTAGCCGAACTACGCCGGAACCTTGGGATCCTCCAGAGCCTCATCGCGTGCCTTGAACTTCGCCGCGACCTTCTTCACCACCAGGTAGGGAAGCCAGCAGAGCGGCTGGTAGGCGAGGGCGGCCAGGAGAAAGCTCGTGCTCAGCTCCAGCTCCACCCCTGGGCGGCTCGGGATCAGCACCACTATAGCGCTGACGAGCACGCCGCCCGAATAGATGAACATGTAGGGCCAGCGAAGGTAGCTGCGGAGGAAGTAGAAGAAGGCGAACCCGAAAGCGATAACGCAGATGAAGCTGACCAGTGGGTTGCCGGGATCGAGGTATCCCCACTCCGCGGCGAGCTGCTGGACGAACAGAGTAGCCATCAGCCAGACGAAAATCAGTCCCATCGAGATCCAGGTCCGCCCCGAGTGCCGGGCGCGCCTGTCCTTCAACTCGGGGTCCTTAGCCTCTTCCTCACGGCGGATCGCTTTGTCGAGTGCTATCCACTGGGCACCCAGTTCTTGTTCATCCGCCAGCCAGCCCTCCGAGAAGGTGTAGGGAATGAGGTCGGCCGCAGCGTTGAGATGCTTCAGCCGGTCAGCGTCAGTGAGGACCTGTGTGTCGTGCCGGAAGAGGAACCGGGGAGTGTAGTGAAGCGGAATGCCTGCGCCGGCGAAGTAGCTCAGCCACCGGTCAACACCCTCATCCTTGTGCGACGAGAAGGGCACGCTCAGCAATTCCTGGCGGCCGTCGTCGTCGTACCGGATATACAGGACCGGAGCGGTCTCGATGATAGGGGTCGCTGTGCGGGGTGTCGTTGTCCGGCGAACAATCGCGAAGGAAACCACCACGGAGGTCACGGCATCGAGCGGGATGGTGCGGCGGCGGGGCGCCTCACCGACTGCACTCTTCGCGCCGCCCTTCATGAACGGCGTGCGCCATTCCTCCGATTCAATGCGGTCGGTGAAGAGGGTGGCGCGCGGAAGGTGTGAGTAGTGCCAACGCAGCTTGCGGGAGTGCCCGAAAGCCTTGACCGCCATCCACGCTCCCCCCGCGACCACCGGCAGGAGAAGCAGGAGCCACAGGTTCCTATAGACGGCGAGCAACACCAGCGGCCCGACGGCGAACGCCACCCCGAGCAGCACACCCACGAACAGGACAATCACGCCGAAAGTGCGCCAGAAAAGGTCCGGTGGAGCAAGTCTGTGCGCGTGAACCAGGCCTGGCCGTGTCATGTATCCCATCCCCCTGAGCAATCAACGGGGCGATTCGCCCTTCAGCATCCTAGTTGCCTTCGGGAACGAAAGCAGAGTCGGGCTCCGAGACCTCTGGCACCGACGGGAAAACGGGAGTAGACAAGGGAGCATGGCGAAGAAAAAGGGAGTAGCGCCACGGTTGGCGGAAGCGCTGGGGATCATTCTGGGCACCGAGGAGATCCCGCTGAGGCTTCACGCGTGGGACGGTTCGGAGGCGGGTCCAGCGGGTGCTCCGGTCATCGAATTCCGCTCCCGCCGCGGGTTGCGCCGAATGCTCTGGTGTCCCAACCAGCTGGGCCTGAGCCGTGCCTACGTCGCCGGGGATATCGACGGCCCCGGCGACCTCTTCGAGAGCTTCTCGGCGATCAGCTCGGTGGGGAAATTCGCCGAGCTGAAAGCCTTCCGCCCGCCGACGCTCCGCGAGCGCTGGAAGCTGATCCGCACCGCCGTCCGGGTCGGCGCGCTGGGACTTCCGCCCGCGCCGCCGCCGGAGGAGATGAACGTCAGCAGAAAAGGCCGGCTGCATTCGAAGAAGCGGGACGCGGCTGCTGTTTCACACCATTACGACGTCGGCAACGACTTCTATGCGCTCGTCCTCGGTCCGTCGATGGTGTACTCCTGTGCGGTCTGGGCGGACGAAACCACCGGCCTGGACGCGGCCCAGGAAGCAAAACTTGATCTCGTGTGCCGCAAGCTCGGACTGCGGCAGGGCATGCGGGTGTTGGATGTGGGCTGTGGGTGGGGCAGCTTCGCGCTGCACGCAGCGCAAAACTATGGAGTCGACGTCGTCGGCATCACCCTCTCGAAAGAGCAGGCAGCGCTGGCACGGGAGCGGGCTACCGCCGTCGGGCTTTCTGACCGGATTGAGATCCGCGTTCAGGACTACCGCGACATCAACGACGGCCCGTTCGACGCGATCAGTTCCATCGGCATGGCGGAGCATGTGGGGCGGGAGCAGATCGGGCACTATGCATCGAAGCTGTACGGCCTGCTGCGGCCCGGCGGCCGGCTACTCAACCATGCAATCTCGTGGAATGCCGGTGAGATGCCGCCGGATCCTGACTCGTTCATCCCCCGCTACGTCTTCCCGGACGGCGAGATGCTGAGCCTCACCGTGATGCTGGGTGCGCTGGAATCGGCGGGGCTGGAAGTGCTCGACGTCGAAGCGCTGCGCCTGCACTACGGACTCACCCTGCGTGCCTGGGTGCGCAACCTCGAGGAGAACTGGGACGAGGCGGTCCGGCTCACCAGCGAGGGCAGGGCGCGGGTGTGGAGGCTGTATATGGCCTCGAGCGCGCTCGGGTTTGAGCGCGGGCTGAACGGCGTGAACCAGATCCTGGTGCAGCGGCCCGGCGGCGAGGATCCGCCGCTGCGGCGCGATTACTAACGCTTCGTTACTAGAGTGGCTGCATGACTTCTACTGCGACAGTTTTCCGCAATGGCCATGTGTTCGACGGCGAACGCTTCCTTCCCGAGCCCGCTGACGTTATTGTCCGGGGCACCACGATCGAAGCGGTGGGCCCGCGTGCTTCGAAAGCGGAACAGTACGACGGCGCGACGGTGGTCGACTGCACCGGGCGCACGGTGCTCCCCGGGATGATCGACCTGCACATCCACGCGACCACCTCCAACCCGGGTTCCATCCAGGCAGTGGCCGAGCCGTTCTCATTGCAGTTCTACGAATCGGTGCGGAACCTGGAGGCCACGCTGCGGGCGGGCATCACCACGGCGCGCGATGCCGGCGGCGCTGACCTCGGCGCCAAGCTGGCCATCGAGCAGGGCCTCGTGAAAGGGCCGAGGCTCCGACTGGCAATCAGCATCATGTCCCAGACCGGTGGTCACGGCGATTTCTGGCTGCCGTCAGGTGTGGACTCCCCTGCACTGGGGCCCCACCCCGGGCGGCCGAGCGGAATTGCCGACGGCGTCGAGGAGGTCCGGAAGGTCACCCGCCAACTGCTGCGGGCCGGGGCGGACCAGATCAAGATCTGCTCGACCGGCGGAGTGCTCTCCCCCACCACCGATCCGCGGCATTCGCAGTTCACTCCGGCGGAGATCGCCGTCATTGTTGAAGAAGCAGACCTGCAGGGCAAGTACGTCATGGCGCATGCGCAGGGCACCGCCGGTATCATCAACGCACTGCGGGCCGGCGTGCGGTCCATCGAGCACGGAATCTACCTCAACGATGAGGCGATCCAGCTGTTCCTGGACACCAACGCCTACCTGGTGCCGACCCTCGCTGCGCCCCGGGCGGTCATCCGCAAGGGAGAATCCGGGACCAGCGGCCTTCCACCGCAGGTCATCGACAAGGCCAAGCGGGTAGCCGAGGATCACCGTGCCTCCGTTGCCCGTGCTGTTGAGGCAGGTGTCCGGATCGCCATGGGCACGGACTCCGGTGTGGGGGTCCACGGGGAAAACCTTGAGGAGCTCGCCCTGATGGCAGACGCTGGCATGAGCCTCGAGCAGGTGCTGGCTGCAACTACGTCGGTTGCGGGTGAACTGATCACTCCGGAGCGCTCAGTGGGCCGGCTCGCTCCGGACTACCTGGCCGACGTCGTCGTTCTGAATGGTCGGTTGGAATCGGAAGGGCAGCTTCCGCGACTGCGCGAGATGATTGGGCAGGTCTACAAGGACGGCGAGCTGCAGTTTCCAGTCTGAGGAGGGCCCACAGCTTGACCTCGTCCCGGTAGAATTTTCGTGGCCAACACACAGCGACGATTTCCTCCTTTTCCGTCGCCCACTGATCATGTCGGTCAAGGAAGGTAAGTGATGGTTGAGGCGGCCGTGGACAGCACACCCGGACTCTTGTTCGGCGGACGGTACCGCTTGCTCGAACGGATAGGGGTCGGGGCCAAAGCCGCGGTCCACCGGGCACGGGATGAATTCCTCGCCCGGGACGTGGCGATCAAACTCATCCCCACCGATGTGCTGGACGAGCATCAGCAGCGGAGCAATGACGCTGAAGTCAAACTACTCGCACGGCTGAACCATCACAGCCTGATAGCCCTGCTCGACGCCGGAACCGACTTCAGCGATCCGGCGTCACCTTTTGTCTATCTGGTCATGGAACTGGTGCGGGGCCCTGACCTGCGGCACCGGATTGCGGAGGGAACCCTGCAGCTGCGCCAAACCGCGCAAATTGGGTGCGATCTCGCTGATGGTCTGGATTACATCCATAGCCAGTCGGTGGTTCACCGGGACGTCAAGCCGGCCAACGTCATGCTCTTTGATTACGGCACCAGGAACGCTCGGGTTCGCGCCAAGCTGACCGACTTCGGCATCGCAGCCCTGACCGGCACAAAGGGCGACGACGCGAGCTCACTGACAGGGACCGTCGCCTATATGAGTCCAGAGCAGGTCAAGGGCGAGAGTGTCGATGCCGCGAGCGATATCTATTCGCTCGGCCTCGTCCTCCTGCAGTGCATCACCGGCAAAATGGAGTTCCCGGGCCCGGTGGTGGAGAGCGCCGTGGTGAGACTATTCCGCGCGCCGGAAATTCCTGCGGACCTGGATCCTCAATGGGTGGCGCTGCTGACCGCGATGACATCGAGGGATCCTGCGGCGAGGCCCACCGCCCGCGAGGTCTCGATGGCGTTGTACGAACAGGCGGTCGCGGGCCGTTCCCGGCGTAAGCAGGCGGGTTCACTTGTGCCGGACAATGAAGAGGATCGGCTGGCTGCAGTTCGCCGTTACAACATTCTTGACACTCCGCCGGACGGCGCGTTTGACCGCATCACGTCCCTCGCCTCGCGGATCTTTTCGGTGCCAACGGCGATTGTCAGCGTTGTGGACCACGACCGCATCTGGTTCAAGTCCCACTACGGAACCGATGTGGAACAGCTCGACCGGGACCCGGGACTGTGCGCGTCGGCCATCCTGCAGGACGGCCCCTGGATTGTCGAAAATGCGCCAGCGGACCCCCGGGCGCTCAGCAACCCGCTAGTGGCCGGCGAGTTCGGTCTGAAGTTCTACGCAGGGGTTCCGCTGCGCACCCGGGACGGCTTCAACCTCGGAACGCTGTGCATCCTGGATACAGAGTCCCGTCAGTTCACTTCCGACGAGGTCGGCATGCTCGAGGACCTGGCCGGCATCGTCATGACTGACCTGGAGCTCCGGCTCGAGAGTCGTAGCGCACGGGCCTAGGCCTTCTGGAACGTGGTCGTCGCCAGTAACGCTGTCCTGGTCCCTGTCCGGAAAGCCTTTGAGGTGGGAGGTACCATTCCGGTACCGTGGACGGATGGCACTCAACATACGGCTCCCCAAGGATCTTGATCGCCAGCTCGACATAATCGCCTCGGAATCTCACATCTCGAAAAGCGCGCTCATTCTGCAAGGCGCCCAGCTCGTGATTGAGCGGCATGCACGCCGCAACGTCATCGACGCGTCTCTCGCATTCGTGAAGGCGCATGATGCGGAGTTGCTGGAACGACTCGCTGACGCGTGACGGCATATCTTGACATCGATGACGCTCTTTACATCATCGCGCAGTACGGCTTCCATGTCCGCGACGTTGGGATTCTTCAGTCGGCTCTTGCCCGGCCCGCGACAATCGCGGCGGGACAAGAAGCCTACCCTGCGTTAGCCAAAAAGGCGGCCGTTCTACTTGAATCAACTGCACGTAATCACGCCCTCATCGACGGCAACAAGAGAACTGCGTGGACGTTGATGGTGGTTTTTCTGGGACTCAACGGCTACCGGCATAACTTCCCGACAGATGTGGCCTTCGATCTGGTGGTCGGGGTAACAAGCGGAAGCATCACCAATGAACAGTCCACCGACCTCATCTCCGCTCACCTCATCGCAACGCCACGGACCTGACACGCGAACTGCGTTTCGTCGGCGCCGGGTTGTACCTTTGACGACGTGAGCACCCTCAGCACTGCATACGCAACCGATCGCCTGGCCAAGGAAAGTCCCGCCTGGTCCCTGCTGCGCGGACGCAACGCGGGCGCCGCCGTCGCGCTTTTGGGAACGCATCTCAGTGGAGAGGAAAGACGGCGTCCTGCGCCGGAGCTTTTCGAGTTGATCGACGCCGATTTGCAGGAGCTGCGTGACCACGGCTTCGAGCTCCCGCAGACCGCACAGGCGTATTGCTCGGAGTGGCGCAACGAGGGCGTCCTGATTCGCCGAGTCGCAGAAGAAGCCCGTGGTGAGACCTTCGAGCTCTCGCCCGGCGCGCTCATGGCCATTCAGTTTGTGTCCCAGCTTGCTGAGCCCCGCCAGGCAGTGACGGAGTCGCGGCTATCCAGCATCTTCGCCTCCTTGCGGCAGCTCGCCCGGGACACGGATCCCAGTTCCGCCTCGCGCCTGGAGGCTTTGCGTGCGGAGCAGGACCGCCTCACCGCGGAAATCGAACGAGTCCAGGCCGGCGACTTCGAGGTCCTGAGCGCAGACCGCGCGTTGGAACGGGCCACCGAACTGCTGCTACTCGCGGATGAGCTGCCCAGCGACTTCGCCCGGGTCCGCGGTGAGCTGGAAACCATCAACCGGCAGCTACGGGAGCGCCTCATCAGCCAGGAAGGTTCGCGGGGCACGGTTCTCGAGGACATCTTCCGCGGTGTGGACCACCTCTCGGAGTCCGACGCCGGCCGCAGCTTCAACCGGAGTTGGTGAACTCGGTAGCCGACTCGATCAACCTGGTCGACATAGCGCGTGCCGACCTCATGTATGCGGCCGCCCTCGCCGGTGGATTGAGGAGCGCAGACGCCATTCATCTTGCCACTGCCGTCCGGCTCGAGGCGGATTCGATGGTCGCCTACGACGCCGAACTTCTCGCCGCCGCGGCGGGCGCGGGACTCTCTACGCTCGCTCCTGACTGACCGCGGGAAGACATCGTCCTGAAATTCGAGCAGAGCCGCTCGCTCCGTAGCACTCCGTAGCATCGAGAGCTACAATAAGCTCATGAAGACCATCGCACAGCGAGAACTCCGCAACGACAACGCGAAAGTGATCGATGCAGTGCAGGCGGGGGAAACGTTCATCATCACGCGCAATGGTGAGCCGGTTGCTGAGTTGCGGCCCGCCCGGGTCAGTCGAAGTACGTTCGTCTCCCGTGAGGAACTGACGGCATTGGCGGTGTCCGGTGTGCGCATCGATCGGCATCAGTTTCGAGCCGATCTTGACCAGCAGATTGATCAGGGCCTGTGACCGCGACTCGCGGGTTGCTCGATACGTCGGTTGTCATCGATTGGCATGATCCTGCAGTGGCCCGCGCACTACCTGATGAGGTAGCAATTTCCGCGATCACAACGGCTGAGCTCACTGCTGGTCCCCATCTTGCTGCGACACCGGGCGAAGCGGCTAATCGACAGGCACGGCTGCAGGAGGTTGAAGCGAGGTTCGAACCGATCCCCTTCGACGGCACCGCCGCCCGCAGTTACGGACTGGTTGTTGCCGCAGTCGTCAGTGAAGGACGAAAGCCGCGAAGCCGATTCGCTGATCTCGTTATAGCAGCCACTGCCCATGCGCACGGTCTGGACCTCTACACCCGAAATGGTGCTGATTTCGCTGGGCTTGACCATCTGGTCCGGGTCATTTCAATCTGAGTCGTGTGTTGGCACACCGGTAATCGCACCGGAGTGATTGAGGATACCGCCGCAATACTCCGCACCGGCGGCCTCCAGGGACCAACAGCTGTTACTTGGCCTCCTTGGCCTGGGCGGTATGTGTCAGGGTCATGAGCAGGAGGCCACCGAGCAGGTTCCCGGCTGTTGCCAGGAGGACATTCCTCCCCACCTCCAGATAGGTCACGTCTGCGCCGAGCCACAATCCGGCGAGCAGGTGGAGCCCGGAGACAACCACGTGATCGAAAGCGCCGAGCGCGAGGAACACCCCGACCAGATACGCGAGCACAATGCGGCTGCCTGCGGAATCAACAGCGTGTAACAGGTAGGAAAGCAGCGTCAGCAGGGTACCGGCGGCAATGGCACGCATGAAGGTGGCCAGCCCGCCTTTCCCTGCGATTTCCTCCGCCACGGTCACCAGGACATCGTGTGCACCAGAGGGCAGCGCTCCCGGCACGACGAAGACGGCCGCCATCACCGCTCCGCCGAGCAGGTTGAGGAGCAGGATGAGCCCCCACAGCCGGAGCAGCCGCAACCAGGTTGATTTCTCGCGCCGGTCAATCGCCGTAGCCACCGGATCGAAGAAATTCTCAGAGAACAATTCGGAGCGACCGATGACGAGGAAAACCACTCCCATGCCGAAAGCCAACGCGCCGGCGAGTTTGGCCGGGCCCTCACCGAAGGCCGGCTCGATGAGGTGTTCCGCTATGGCAAGCGCGACGATCCCGAAAACGATCGTGACACCGGCAATGAAGCCGGTCGATACCTGCTCGAGCGGCGGCATGAAGAGCCGTCGCTCACCCTCGTTTTTGGCCCGGTTGTAGATTTCCTTCGGTGCAAGATCGCTCACAGGCCATTCCTCTTCCCCGCGGTTAGAAGGCGGCAACTCATTTTTGCGTTCCTTTCCTGTTGCCAGGTCGGATGTATTCCACGCTACCCACTTGCCAGAACGCAGGCCAAGGGCAGCTCCGCGCGTTCGTCATCGGAAAACGGACCCGGTCACGACGCAGCAGGGCACGGGACCAAGAGGCCCGTGCCCTGCTGTTTCCTGCGGGAACTGCTAGTTGAAGACAGGCTCGCCCTCGCGGGTGAGCTGCCAGTTCTCCGCGAAGAAGTTCGTCGGGTCGATCGCGCCCTGGGCAATCAGGTAGTCGATGAGTAGCTGCCGGATCTCGGTCTGTTGGTTCACGAGCACCGGCGCCGTGGCGATATGCGGGAAGTTGCCTCCGCCGGACTGCCGGTAGTTGTTCGTAGCCACAGCGAATCGCTGCGCGGGATCGATCGGTGCGCCGTCATAGCTGAGGTTCACGATGCGCTCCCCCACGGGCTTGCTGATGTCGATGCTGTAGGAGACGCCGGACATCATGTCGTAGTTGTAGTCCGGAGTGCCGCCCGCGTTGGTCAGCGTGGCGGGATCAACCGGAGCACCGGGTGCGGTCTGGTTGAAGTACTTCGCCGAGTACTCGAGGTAGTCCTTGATCTGCGCACCGGTCATTTCAACACCGAAGAGCGTGTTCGGGAAGACATACAGCCCGGCCATGTCGCG
Organism: Arthrobacter vasquezii; assembly: GCF_029455255.1. Lineage (NCBI taxonomy): Bacteria > Bacillati > Actinomycetota > Actinomycetes > Micrococcales > Micrococcaceae > Arthrobacter > Arthrobacter vasquezii. The sequence goes on from NZ_JAROKN010000001.1 coordinate 28,024, forward strand.
GATGGTCACGGGCCCCTCAGGAATCACGGCGGCCCGGTTGAACGGCGCAACAATCGACAGGACCGGAAGGTCCGCGTTGGCGGTTCCCTCCAGTGCCCGGTCCACGGCGTCCGCCTGCACCTTGTTCACGAAGTCCATGACGGCGGTGTCCCTGTAGCGGGACTCTGCAGCGGACATGGTCTCCGTGGCGGTACCGATCGCAGTGTTCACATAGTCGACGACCTGCCGGTGCTGGTCGGCGACCAGCGCTGAAATCTCCGGGTCGGCAGGAACGGTGTTCGCGTTCAGCAGCTCCGAGTTCGCAGAAACGACGTCCCACTGCCCGCGCACCTTGATCAGCTCGAAGTCCATGACGGAGAGCCGCTGGCCCCACTGCTTGGGTTCGGTGAGGAGCACCTGCTCGCCGGTCTCCTTGTTGGTGATGAAGCGCTCCGCAATCTCGCGGTGCTCGTGGCCGGCCAGGATGGCGTCGATCCCGGGCACTTCCTCCGCGAGAAGCGTCGAAGCGTTCTCGACCGGCAGGTCTTCCCCGTAGGACGAAGTGCCCGACGGCCCCGAGTGCGAACTGACAACAACGACGTCGGCGCCCGCCGCCTTCATCTCGGGAACGTACTTCTCGGCCTGCTCAACCATGTCGAGGAAACGCAGTTCCCCCTCGACATTGTTCTTGTCCCAGATGGCGCTGCCCGGGGTGGTGAGGCCGAGGATGCCGACCCGGATGGGCTTCTGCCCCTTCAGCTTGACCGTCTCGATGACGTAGGGAGTGAAGGCATCTTCGCCGGTCTCCCAGTCCTTCACGTTGGCGCCGAGAAGCGGGAAGTCGAGCTGCTCCTCGTACGCGCGCAGCAGCGGCAGCCCGTAGTTGAACTCGTGGTTGCCGAGCGTGGTGGCGTCATAACCCAAAGCGTTCATGGCGGCAGCCATAGGGTGCAGCTCACCGGTCTCATCGATGGGCTCAACGTTGGCGTAGTAGTCCGTCAGTGCGGTGCCCTGGATGGTGTCGCCGTTGTCGATGAGGAGGGTGGACTCCTCACCGCGGTCCGCACGGACCTGCTTGACCAGGCTGGAAATCTTGGCGAGGCCGACATCGTTGGAGGCGGCGTCGTCGTACTCCGCGTTGGTGAAGTAGTCCCAGTTCTCAATGTAACCGTGGAGATCGCTGGTACCCATCACCGTGATGGTGGCCGTCTTGCCGTTGGAACCCTTGATGGTGGTATTGCCGGGTGCGGCGGTTGCTGCCGGTGCGAGCGTCAATGCTGCGGCACAGCTGAGCGCGACGGCCGTGATGGCACGGCGAGGCCCTCTGTTGAAAGTGTGGAACACGTGAAACCAACTCCCTGTCGTAATGCGGTGACAGCAGGCTACCCGTGACCGGTGACACTTTGGGAACATCGTGCCCTGATTCGGGTGAACAAGCCGTTGACATGGCCAGTGAAACGAGGACGATCAGAGGTACACACCGGCTCAGCGACGGAGGACACCATGGACATCAATGACAGTGGGCATGTACCGTTCCAGGTTGAGTTGGTGCCCGATTCCGAAGACCCGGCCCTGCGCATTCCGGGCGCGGTTGCTGCTGCCGCTATTGCCCCCAATGCGGTGCTTGCGTTCATGACAGCCGACGACGACGCCTCCCCCTACAGCGATCCAACCGCCTTGCGCACGGGAGACTCCGGCCAGACCTATACGGGTGTCGCGCAACCCGGCCCGGAGATCGACTTCGCCGGGTCCTTTGACGCGGGTTTCGCGGACGGCGGCGGCGAGTAAGGCCGAGATTGAGTCACACCGGACGGAGGTGTCCGCCCCGCCCCTCGCTCGCACCGAGGGTTGCCAGCGACGCGACGTAGCCCAGGGCATGCACGGCGTCGGAACCGGCTCCGTCGGTCAGGGGCCGGAGCCTGGCAGCGTCGACATGCCCGGACAGTGCTCCCTGCAACTGAGCGAGGATCTCCAACCGGTTCAGGCCCTTTGACTGCAACCGCACGGCGGCTTCCCAGACCTGCGGCGGGTCGTTGTGCCACAACTGCGAAATCACCAGCTCGCGCAGTGCGGCGTCCCATACGGGTGAGCCATCCGGTTCACCGCTCCGGGGATACTCCTTCTTCCCCACACCATGGAGTTCCTCCAGTTCGCCGAGCACCAGCAGCCGTAGCTCGTCGGCCCTGTTGGCGTTCAGCTGCGGGTAATCTTCCCCACCAATCCGGGTACCGAAGTAGGGCATGGCAAACTGCCGGCGCCCAATGGCGTCCTGCGCTTCCTCCATCGTGTCCATATCCAAACCTTCGAGGAACACCATGCTCGGTGACGTGAGCTCCTCGCCGTCCTCAACCAGATCGGCCACCGAATCAAGGGTTGTCGCTGCTGCATGCTGCACCAGTTCGATCGCCAGCGCCGGAAGCTGCTGACGCTTCCCACACCAGGCAATCCACGACTCAAGGAACAGCGGAAGCGCCTCTCGCTCCTCGTCATCGAGCATCACCTTGCGCGGCAGGAACCAGCCGGTGAAGCTGCTGATTTTCGGAGGGCTGACGCGGAGGAGGCGGCCGTCGTCGTAATTGCGTCCGTACATGATCGCAAGCTCGGCGAGCCGCGCGAACTCCTCTTCATAGTCACGGACCGCGTGGTCGGTCGGGTCCTTCTGCAGATCCGCCAGGAACTCAGCGACCAGCCGTTCGTTCTCCGCTTCGTCCCTTTCGAACTGGGACAGTTCCTCGGCTTCAGTCGGAATGCGGCGGTCGGCGAGGTCGACGACGTCGCTACCCGGCAGCGCACGCAGCCGGCTCAGTGCCAGCGAACGGTTCGCTGCATACTCCGGCGCCAGGTCGGAATCGCTTGTGATGTCGGTGGCGTCAATCGCAGCGATGCCCATAGCCCGCACCTCGGTCAGCGATGCAGTTTCAATCTGCATCAGGCCGTCCATATGCCCTGCGAACCGTTCCCTGTCCTTGACAAGTTTGCGTGCGCTTTCGTCGAACGTCAGGCTGGTGGCGTAACCGCCCATGTGGTTGGTGTCGATCGTCATGGCCATGCCGTGCTTGCGGCGTCCGGTGCGGAACTCGATCACCAGTTCGATGGAATCACCGAAAACATCCGTCAGCATCCACGCTTCCGTGGCCTCAAGCTTTCGCAGGGGCGCAAGCCACGCCGGCGGCGCTACGCCTGCATCCATCAGGCGCTGGGCGGCCGCGGCGGCTTCCGCGTCAGCTGGTGGATCAGCGACTTGCGCAAGCGCCCATAGCATCGAGGCAGCTGCAGCATCCCGCTGGCGTTCGACGTAGCGCACCCAGTCGCCGAACATCTCGGCATCGATTCCAGGACCCAGATTCGTGGTCTGATGCATGACGGAGTACAGCTCCGATGCAATCAGCTCACTGTGCAGGGAAGACGTATGATCCGCTTCCGCTGCAAATACCGGCACGACGGTGCGGTAGACGTCCGCGATGGGGTTGCTGGGTGGGCCGGTCCTGCGGTTCTTGTTTCTGGCCGCCGACTTGGGCTTGCGTGTACGGCTTTTCGGGCTCATCTTTCGATGATGCCATCTTTGCTCACGGCCGCTGATTCGATGGCGCTCTGCATCTCGTCCAAGGAATGCGGCTCTTGATCGGGTCGATGAAACACGCCTTCAAGCGACTTGAGCGACGCGCCGACCGGTTCCATCACGCATCGACCGTCCGGCATGAACCGGAAATCGATCCTGGAACCCTTGCCCGATGGCGAGCCGCTGACGCACCTCAAGCGGTATTGTCACCCGCCCGCTGCTGGAGACTCGTGCGGTTGTCATGACTCGAACTTACTGCCGATCCCATCGTCAGGGAACCGGCAGTAAGACCGAGCGATCAACCGGAACTCAGGCGTCGACGATGATGACCGTCACCACGGGCTTCCGCCGCAGCGACCGGTCGGACCAGCGGACCAGACCTTCGGCTATGGCACGCTCCGCATCGGGGCCGGTCTTTTCGCCCTTAAGCTGAGCGAGCGTCTTCTCGACAATGTCGGTCGCCTTGTCCAGCTCGCCGTCCTTCGGAGCCCAGCCGACGGGGAAGAACTCGGGGTCCTCCTCCAGCTTTCCGGTGTCCGGGTTGACGATGGCCAGCACGGTGAGCGCGCCGTCTTCGGCCAGGCGGATGCGGTCCTGCAGCGACTCCTCGGTTGCGGCACCGGCCACCATGTTCTCCACGTATACGTAGTCGGCGGTGACCTTGCCGGTCACGCGGGCCACACCGTCCTTGAGGTCAATGGTGGTGCCGTCCTCGACCACGAGGGCCTTCTTCGGGTCCACGCCGGTCCGGATGGCCAGCTCAGCGTTGGCTTTCAGGTGGCGGTGCTCACCGTGCACCGGCATGACGTTGCGCGGGCGTACGAGGTTGTAGCAGTAGACCAGTTCACCGGCGCTGGCGTGGCCGGAGACGTGGACCTTCGCGTTGCCCTTGTGCACCACGTTGGCGCCGAGCTTGGTGAGGTCGTTGATGAGCCGGTAGATGGAGGTCTCGTTGCCCGGGATGAGCGAGCTGGCCAGGAGCACGGTGTCGCCCTGCGTGAGGTCGATCATGTGGTCCTGGCTCGCCATGCGCGCCAGGGCGGCCATCGGCTCACCCTGCGAGCCGGTGCAGATGATGACGGCCTTTTTGGGGTCCATCTTGTCGAGTTCCTTGAAGTCCACCAGCGTGCCGCGCGGGATGTTCAGGTAGCCGAGTTCGCGTGCGGTCTTCATGTTGCGCACCATGGAGCGGCCCACGAAGGCCACCTTCCGGTGGTACAGGTGCGCGGCGTCGATAACCTGCTGGATGCGGTGGATGTGGCTGGCGAAGCTGGAGACGATGATGCGGCGCGGAGCGGTGCGCATCACCTCGTCGATGGCGGGCGCCAGGTCCTGTTCGGAGATCTGGAAGCCGGGGACGTCGGCGTTGGTGGAGTCGGGCAGGAACAGGTCCACGCCTTCCTCGCCGAGGCGTGCAAAGCCGGCGAGGTCGGTGATCCGGCCGTCCAGAGGGAACTGGTCCATCTTGAAGTCGCCCGTGGCGAGGACCAGGCCGGCGCTGGTGCGGATGGCAACGGCCAGTCCGTCCGGAATGGAGTGGTTGACGGCGAGGAACTCGAGATCGAAGGGCCCGAACTTCTTGCGGTCCCCCTCCTTGACCTGCACGGTCTTGGCGGTGATGCGGTGTTCCTGCAGCTTGGTCTTGATGAACGCCAGCGTCAGCTTCGCCGAGATGATGGGGATGTCGGCGCGTTCGCGCAGCAGGTACGGAACGGCGCCGATGTGGTCTTCGTGTCCGTGCGTGAGAACCAGGCCTACGATGTCATCGAGGCGGTCCCGCAGGTAGGAGAAGTCGGGCAGGATGAGGTCCACGCCCGGGTGGTGTTCCTCGGGGAAGAGGACGCCGCAGTCGACGATCAGCAGTTTCCCGCCGAACTCGAACACGGTCATGTTGCGGCCGATCTCCTCCAGACCGCCCAGCGCGACGATGCGCATGGCGCCCCGGTCAAGCTTGGGTGGTGTCTGGCCTGCTCGTGGTGAGGAGTGGCGTGAAGTCCTGGTCATGGGATCCGATCTCTGTGACGGGCGGCAACCCGGAGCTCAAATACCGGCGGTAAGGTGCTTCGTGGCGGCAACGCCCTGCTGGGCCGTAACCCATGCTGGATCAGCGGTGGGGACGGCATTACTTTGTACCGACTTTATCAGCAGGACCGGGAAACTTCGGGCCCGGACGCCCCCGGCGTCGGCACGCCGCCGTAGTAGAAGCCGCAGTGGAAGCAGTGAAATGCTTCCCATCCCTGCGCCCCTGTAGATTACGACCATGCGCAGTTGGCCGTGGACGCTCCTGTTTCACGCCCTTTTCCTGCAGCTCGCCGCGTACATAGTGCGCCCTGCCGCCGCCTACCGCGCGCTGGAACTGGGGCTGGAGCCGGCATTCCTGGGACTCATCGCAGCGAGCTTCGCCGTTGTGCCGCTGCTGGTAGCAGCACTGGTGGGCAGGGCAACCGACCGCGGCAGGGAAGCTCCGGTCCTGGTGAGCGGCGCACTTATGATGGTGGCTGCTGCGCTGGGCCTCTTCCTTTGGTCTTCGTCCCTCGCACTTCTCCTCTTCTGGAATGTGGTCCTTGGTCTCGGCCACCTTCTGAGCGTCATCGGTCAGCAGAGCAGGGTGGCGCGGGGCGACCCAGCCAAACTCGATTCCGCGTTCGGCCTCTATACTTTCGCTGGATCAGCCGGACAGGTAGCGGGCCCGATGTTCATCGTTGCGTTCGGCGGCGGCCGGCTTGTTCCGGATACCCAAGCTCTCTTCGGCGCATGTGCAGCCTCCAGCATCCTGATGCTGATCCTCACCGCCGGCCTGGTGCGCAGCAGACCGGCGTTCCCCCCTGCCGATTCCTCAGCCCCTGCCAACTTCAGGCAGGCCATTTCTAGGGCGGGCCCGGACGCACGCCGCCAATTGCTGGGAGCGATGTTGGTGAGCATGATGGTCCTTGGGGCCGTGGACCTCATCGCCGTGTACCTACCCGCGCTGGGTGTGGAGCGCGGGATTCCAGCCGCCGCGGTTGGGCTCCTGCTCGCGCTCCGGGCCGTCGCCACGATGGCATCCCGGCTCTTCCTCGGCGTCATGGTCAGGAGCATCGGGCGTGCCGAGCTGATCGCCGTGTCAACAGCGTTGTCCGCGCTGACCGTGGGAGTGCTTGCCGTGCCGCTGCCCGTGCCGGCGATGGGTGCTGTGCTGGTGCTGGCCGGCGTCGCCCTCGGCATTGGGCAGCCCCTCACGATGACGGTGATTTCGCTGGCGTCGCCTCCCGGTACGCGCGGTACCTGGCTGGCCCTGCGGCTCAGCGCCAACCGGTTCGGTCAGTCGGCCATCCCTGCTGCGGTAGGGCTGGTAGCCGCCGCTACCGGCGTCGGCGGTGTCTTTGGAGCGGCCGCGGGCGGGCTTGCGCTGGTTGCAGGAATGTCCTGGTGGCAATTACGACGGCGGAATGGTTGAGACGCGGTGTCCCATACCGTTCGTGACGGTCCCGGAATTGCTCCCGAATCGATGCTTGCGGCTGTGTACACGCTTTTGGCTGACTGATAGAACTGAATCACCCGTGGAGTCAGGCATAACGCAAAGAACAGGGATGATTTCAATGACGATTTCAAAATTCAGTTGGTCCAGGCACGCCCAGTCCGTCCGGTGGGGCGTCCCGCTGGCCGTCTCATTACTGGTACTGACCGGTTGTGGCGGTGACTCCGGAGGCGGGGGCGACTCGGGAGGCGGCGACGCCGCGGAGGAATACCCCACCGCGGCCATTGAAATCATGGCTCCCGCTGATCCCGGCGGCGGTTATGACCAGACGGCCCGTTCCATCGGCCGTGCTCTCGACGAGGGCGGGGTCATCGACACCGGCGCTGAGGTCTACAACGTGCCGGGCGCCTCAGGAACAGCGGGGCTTACCCAGTTCGTGGGGGAGAACGCCGGTGATCCGCACCAGCTCATGGTGATCGGAAAGATCCTCGTCGGCGCGATCGAGCAGACCGATTCACAGGTCAGCCTGGAAGACGTTACCCCCATCGCGCGGCTGACTGCCGAGTACGACGCGATCGTGGTACCCACCGATTCCGAGTACGAAACTCTCGAACAACTCATGGACGCCTTCGAAGCGGATCCGGGCGCGGTCGCCTGGGGCGGCGGTTCAGTTGGCGGCGTGGACCAGATCCTCGTTGCGCAGCTCGCGGACGCCGTAGGTATCGATCCGGCGGAGATCAACTACATTCCGTACTCCGGCGGCGGCGAATTGACACCGGCCATCCTGTCCGGAGACGTGACTGCGGCGGCGTCCGGGCTCGCCGAATTCCAGGACCAGATCGACGCCGGTGAAATGCGGCTTCTTGCGGTCTCCAGTGAGGAACCGATTGAAGGCATCGACGCTCCTACCATCATCGATGCCGGGTATGACGTGTCGATCGCGAACTGGCGCGGGGTTGTCGCTCCCCCGGAGATCTCGGATGAGCAACGCGAGGCCGTTGTGGCGATGATCGAGGAGATGCATGACACGCCGGAGTGGCAGGAGGCCCTGGAGACAAACAACTGGGAGGACTTCCTGTTGACCGGCGAGGAATTCGGTGAATACATCGGATCCGAGAAGGAGAACATCACCAAGACGCTGACGGACCTCGGAATCCTCGGCTGATGTCTGTTCCCGACTCCGGGTCTTCCCCGCCAGCCGGGCCCCATGGTGGATCGCATGCGGTCATCAGGCCAGGGGCGGGGAAGCTCGGAATCCGGATCACCGCCGTCGTCATTCTTTTGGGTGCCGCGGTGGTGCTCTTCGACGCCATCCGGGTCTCCATCGATGGCGGCTTCGGCCCGCAGCAGCCCGGCTTTTTCCCCATAATCGTCGGAATCGGGTTGGTGTGTTTCGGGCTGGCCTTCCTGGTCCGTGCCACGCTGAAGCCTGACCGCGCTCTGGAGGAACAGGCTGCCGCGGAGCATACGGATACGCACTGGCGCACGCTGTGGATTGTGATTGTGGCGCTGGTGGCCTACGCAGCCCTGCTGAACACGTTGGGTTACCTGATTGCCACGACCATCTTCTTCGTAGGGATCGCCTGGGTAGCGGGAAGCCGCAAGGTGGTCCGCGACGTCATTATTGCGGTCTTGTTCTCAGCGGCCATCTACTTCGGCTTCACTGAACTGCTGGGCGTGCGGTTGCCCGGCGGACTACTGGAATCGGTGCTCTGAGCCATGGACGTTTTTGCTGACCTTCTGGGCGGTTTCGCCAACGCCCTCGAACCAACGTATTTGTTGTATGCGGCGATCGGCGTCACGATCGGCACGCTGGTGGGAGTGCTTCCCGGCATCGGCCCGGCGCTGGCACTGGCTCTTCTGCTGCCGTTGACCTACGGCTTCGATCCCACCGGTGCCCTGATCATCTTCGCCGGAATCTACTACGGTTCCCTCTACGGCGGAGCAATTACGTCGATTCTGCTGAATACGCCGGGTGAGGCCGGGTCCGTGGCAACAGCTATCGACGGGTATCCGATGGCGAAGGCCGGCCGGGCCGGGCCTGCTCTTGCCACCGCCGTCATGGGGTCATTTGCCGCGGGCATCATTTCCACGCTGGGCCTTACTTTCCTGGCGCCGCTGGTAGCCAACCTGGCCAAGAGTTTCCAGGCCACCGACTACTTCGCGCTGATGGTGCTGGCGTTCGTGAGCGTCACCGCGCTCGTGGGCACCTCGATTATCCGCGGCATGGTGAGCCTCTTCGCCGGCCTGTTCGTGGGCCTGGTGGGGCTCGACTTCCTGACCGGGCAGCAGCGCTTCACCTTCGGTTCGACGGCGCTGCTGGGTGGGATTGACATCATCATTGTGGTGATCGGCCTGTTTGCCATCGGTGAGGCGCTGTACGGCCTGGCCCGGCTGCAGTACGCCAGGGAAGAACCGGTGGAGTTCTCCGGCCGGATCTGGCTGAACAAGGGCGAGCGCAAACGTGTCTGGAAACCGTGGATCCGCGGTGGCTTCCTCGGCTTCATCTTTGGCTCCATGCCCACGGGTGGTTCCGAAGTTCCCACATTCCTCAGCTACAACCTGGAGAAACGGCTCTCCAAACACAAGGAGGAGTTCGGCAAGGGCGCCATCGAAGGCGTGGCCGGGCCGGAAGCGGCCAACAACGCCTCCTTCTCCGGAGTGTTGGTGCCGCTGCTCACCCTCGGTATCCCGACGTCGGCCACTGCCGCGATCATTCTGAGCGCCTTCCAGATCTACAACATCCAGCCCGGTCCGCAACTGTTCGAGAATTCGCCGGACCTGGTGTGGACACTCATCGCGAGCCTGTTCATCGGCAATATCATGCTGCTGGTGATCAACCTTCCGCTGGTGAAGGTCTGGATCAAGATTCTCTCCATCCCCAAGGATCTGCTCTACACCGGCATTCTGGTGTTCGGCATCCTAGGCGTCTACAGCCTTTCCGGCAGCCTGACGGACCTGATGATCGTGTGCGCGATCGGCGTTGCCGGGTTCTTCATGCGGGTGTATGACTTCCCGGTTGCGCCCGCCGTCCTCGGTGCCATCCTTGGCCCGATGATGGAAACCCAGCTGCGCCGTGCCGTGTCGATCAGCCAGAACGATTTCTCGGTCTTCTTCACCCGCCCGCTGACGGTGGGGCTGCTGATTGCCGCCCTCGCGGTCCTGGTGCTTCCGACGGTGCTGCCGAAGATTCTGGGCCGGGCGAAGCGGGCGGAGTCGGCGGGGCAATAAAGGCAGCTAACCCCGGTCTGCAGCTTTGGCCAGCGATTCCCCCGCAGCCACCACACCGGTCTCATACCCGAGCACCACCGCATGCACCCTGTCACGCAGGCCCAGTTTCAACAGGATGTGCCCCACATGGGTTTTCACTGTGGACTCGGACAGGAAGAAGGAGCGCGCAATCTCTCCGTTGTTCAATCCTTTGCCCATCGCGGCGAAGATCTCCAGTTCCCGCTCGGTGAGTACCGACAACCGTTCATCGCGCTGAGGCACCACGTCGGGGGCACCATCCGGCAGCCGGTTCCCGAAGATTTCCAGCATGCGCCGGGTGATCCTCGGAGCAACGACGGCATCCCCGGCTGCCACCGTTCGGATCGCCTGAATCAGCTCAGCAGGCCTGGCGTTCTTCAACAGGAACCCGCTCGCGCCCGCACGCAGGCCGGCGAACGCATACTCGTCCAGATCAAATGTGGTCAGGATGATCACGCGGCTCTCGGGACACCGCCGGACAATCAGCGAGGTCGCCTCGATCCCGTCCATCCCGTCCACCCCGGACATCCGGACGTCCATCATGACGACGTCGGGTCGCAGCTCCGCGGCGAGCGCGGCGCCAGCAGCGCCGTCGTCGGCCTCTCCGACAACAGTGATCCCCGGCTCGCCGTCCAGCACCATGCGGAAACCCATGCGGATGAGTGGCTGGTCATCGACCAGCAACACCCGGATGTCCGCGTCCGCACTCATCACTCGGCCGTCACCGGCAGCACCGCGTGGACCCGCCACCCACATTCGGGCAGTGGTCCGGCCGTCACACTGCCGCCATGCACGGCGGCCCGCTCGCCCATGCCGATGATTCCTCGCCCGGTCCCCACGGAGGCGGCCGGCGATGAACGGCGACGGCCGTCGTCGTGCACTGAAATGTCCGTTTCGGTGGCTGAGTAGGCGATCGAAACCGCCACGGTCCGCGCTTCCAGCGAGTAGCGCAGCACGTTGGTGAGCGCTTCCTGGACGATGCGGTAGATGGTCAGTTCGCGGGCGGCGTCGGCATGGGGAACACCGGTCACCGAGTAGCGGATGGGCAGGCCGGCGGTCCGGAACCTTTCGACCAGCACCGACAGGTCTCGGGAACCGGGCGCAGGCTGCAGCTGGCCGGAGGAATCCGAGGAGTCGCCCAGGACGCACAGCAGCCGCCGCATGTCACCGATGGCTGACCGGCCGGTTTCGGACAGTTGGTCCAGAGCTGCCTTGGTGCGAGCCGGGTCGCGTTCAGCGGTGGCGGTGGCGCCGTCGGCCAGTGACACCATGACGGACAGGCTGTGGGCAACAATGTCGTGCATCTCGCGGGCGATGCGCGAGCGCTCTGCAAGGGTGGCGAGCTGCGCCTGCCGGTCCCGCTCGCGGGCCAGCTGCTCGGCACGCTCCACAAGGGAGCGAACCCGCTCGGCACGCGTGTACGAGTACGACCCGACCATCACCGCCACGGCCATGGACAGTGCAAGGATCAGCAGTAGGTTCCACTGGTCATAGTTCTCTCCGATCTGGTTGACCACCGCGCTCAGAACCGGAGCCCACAGTTGCAGCCCTGCGACCCCGACGGCGAAGGCAACTCCGGCAGCCAGCCAGGCCTGCCGCGGTGACCGGTAGAGAGCCACCGCGTACAGCGCGATCGGCACGGCGAGGATGTCGAGGTTGGCATCCAGTGACCAGGTAAGAACAGTGGTCAGGAGGACGACGGCGGCAAGCACCGTGAGCGGGTAATGCCGCCTGAAGAGCAGGGCGGCTCCCGTCAGTACGGCCACCGGAAGGTGCCAGGCGCTGATGCCCGGCACACCGGTTGCCAGCGCAACCGCCCGGATGATCACCAGGGGGATGGTGTAGACCAACGCAACAGTGCTGTCCACCAGCCAGGGGCGTGATTCGAGGAGGCGGCGGGCGCGTGGAACTGTGCCGGAGCGCAGGGCGTCCCCGTCCGGGAAGGGTTGTACCCACCCCGCCGGGGAAACGCCCGCCTGTGTCATGTGACATCTCTTCTTTTGAACAGAACTCCGGCAACGACGGCCGAGATGACTGCCCAGCCCAACAGGATGAGCAGACCGGTGAGAACAGCGGGCCAGCCGATCGCGTCGGCGGGCTGGTACAACATCATACCGGCGGTGGTGGGCAAAATCTGGGTGAGGAAGCCACCAATTCCGCCCGGAATCAGGACCACCAGCCCGGGTGCGAAGATCAGCAGGGACAGCACCACGCCCGCGCCCGAGGCAGTGCTGCGGAACAGTGATCCCAGCGCCGTGGACAGGATGGCGATCAACCCCAGGTAGAGGGAACCGCCGAGGATCACCTGGATGACCCGGATGTCAGCAATGTCGGCTCCGAGGCCCAGGCCCGCGAGCGCCGGCTGGACGCTGAAGAACGAGAGCAGCGATGACACCAGGCCCAGGAGGAACCCGGTGGCTCCGCTGAGGATCAGTTTCGCCAGGTAGACCGGTGTGCGTTGCGGGACGGCGGCGAGGGTCATGTTGAGCAGGCCGGAGCCGCGCTCGGCGCTGACAATGAGTACGCCGAGGACGGCCACCACATACTGGGCGAACATGTACCCGAAGGCCAGTGTGGTGACGCTGGGGTTCTCCCCCGCCTGGTCGATGATGACGGCCCGCGGGTCCGCGTTCACCTCTTCGGGGACCAGGGTGGTTGCGAGGATGAGCCCGGTGGACAGCAGGAAGGTAAAGAGAATTGCCAGTCCAGCGGCCCAGTAGGTGGAACGCAGTGAGCGGAACTTGATCCACTCGGCGGGCAGGAGCTGGCCCAGGGTCGGGCCGCGCCGGAGGGGGACGGTTGTGGTGGTCATGGTGTGCTTTCCTGGTTTTCCGGCGCCGTCTGGTATTCGACGGCGGAGCGGGTGAGGGACAGGTAAGCCTCTTCGAGCGAGGCGGTGGAGGTGGTGAGCTCGTGCAGGAGGATGCCGAGGGCAGCGGCGGCTCCGGAGACGGCTGCTGCCTCCAGCCCGGTGACCTCGAGCCCGCCGGTTGCTGTGCGGGTGACGGTTATTCCGGGTGCGGCAAGCGCCTCCGCCAGCCGGTCCGGGTCGGTGGCCCTGACCAGGACGCGGCTCTGGTCGGTGCCGGAGCCGAGGACGTCCTGAATGGAGGAGTCGGTGATGAGCCTGCCGCGCCCGATCACAATCAGGTGGTCTGCCGTCTGCGCCATCTCACTCATCAGGTGGGAGGAGAGGAAGACAGTCCGGCCTTCGCCGGCAAGCCGGCGCAGCAGCGTCCGTACCCAGACCACCCCGTCCGGATCCAGCCCATTGATGGGCTCGTCCAGAATGAACGACGCCGGGTCCCCCAGCAGCGCGGCAGCGATCCCCAACCGCTGCCGCATGCCGAGGGAGAAGGTGCCTGCCCGGCGCCTGGCCACGTCCGCCAGTCCCGTGAGGTCAAGGACCTCATGCACTCGCTTGGTGCCGATGCCGTGGGTCGCGGCGAGCGCCTCCAGGTGCGCCTGGGCTGTGCGCCCGTGATGGATGTGGTTGGCATCGAGCAGCACGCCGAGTTCGTGCATGGGGAATGCGTGCTGGTTCATCCGGTTGCCGTTGACGCTGCTGGTTCCTGCCGTTGGCAGGTCCAGCCCTGCGATGGCGCGCATCGTCGTCGTCTTTCCTGCTCCGTTGGGACCGAGGAAGCCGGTGACCTTGCCGGGTTGGACGGTGAAGGAGATGTCGTCGACGGCGGTGGTCGCGCCGAAGCGTTTGGTGAGGTTGCTGACCTCGATCATGGGGATCGCCTTTTTCTTTCTGGTCTTACAGGGCGCTGGGCTGCGCCTGGTGGGTACTGATCGCGATGGGTCGCGGACGAGTGGCGCTGTACGCGATCCAGGCTCCGGCGGCTGCGATCAGCAGTGCGCCGATGGACTGCGTGGGCAAAGTGGCGCCAACGGTGGCCATGCCGGTCACTACGCCGAAGACGTAGAACACGATGGTGGCGGCGATCCAGAGCGCTCCTGCCCAGGAGGGAAGGGTGCCTGAGCGCCAGACGGCGATGCCCAGCAGTACGTTGCCGACGAAGGCAAGCAGCAGGCCGAGCAGGAAGGTGAAGGTCATGGCGTCGGAGAATTCGACGTCCATCACGCCCGGTACTCCGTCGATGTAGGCACGGCCGAGGGCCGGCGTTGCGAACGTGGAGATCACGGCGGGTACAAGCAGCAGGGCGTGGCCCAACACGGTGGTCACCATGGCGGGCAGCGCCAATCTGGCGGTTTTGCCTGCGACCAGGTACGCGCCGAGCGCGAAGACGCCGAAGATCGCCAGGATGGTTCCGCCGGTACTGCCGAGTAGGTGGCTGACCAGGTAGGACGGTTCGCTGACGAACTGTGCCCAGGCTTCAGGGTTGGTTTCCTGATCCGGCTGCGGTTCAAGTGACGACCAGGCCGTCAGAAGTCCGTAGACGGGCAGGGTGAACAGTCCCGCGCGGATCCAGGAGGTGGTACTCATCAGTGATTCCTTTCAGGAAGCGGAACTCCTGATGGAGTTCACACTTCGAGAGTAGGAATCCGGCGAGTTGGCGTCGTCGGGCTGGAGGACCTCGCTTCGCAGGCGGGCGGTACCTGGGTACTAGGACCGATTGTGGTTCTTATCGGGGCTTACAGGGCCCACTTAGTTGAGCGGCCCCAGGCGACGAAGAGCGCGAGCAACAGGGCCACGATGTTGATGGTGAACCCCTTTTCACCGCGCGAGATGTGGAACGCGATAGAGAGGGCCATGATCAGCGCCAGTCCGATGGCTGCTGCCGGGATGAGGAAGGTGGCTACCTGGAAGATGCCGGGAAGGATCAGCCCCAGGGCGCCGAGGATTTCGAACGTTCCTGCGGTGCGTGCATAGCCTGGTTTTTCCTCTGCCCAGGTGAGTCCCTGAGCCACAATCTTGTCGATCGGCTGGAAGGCTTTCGTGACACCCGCAGCGAGGAAGAAAAGTGCCAGGGCACCAGCCACAATCCACAGCACAAGATTCATGACTTCTCCTCGTGAAGCCCCAACAGGGTAAGCATGCGCTCATCCGGCGGCTTTGGCTATGGGTATGAAGGCGAGCGACCGAAGTTCCTCCTCTTCCTGCGTGGGTCCGGGATGAGGATAAGTGGGCGCGGAACTGGTCCAGCGAATGGCCCAAATGGACCATAACGACCGTTTGTGAGAAGCTTCACACGTTTTGGTGTGGTGCGCGCCGCTGGGCCTACCGGCCCCCGCGCAGCACCAACCGCATACCCACGCTCTTCCTTGGAGGGAACCCACACACGTGAGCGGTGTCTTGTCAGCCATCAATGGCGTTATCTGGAGCGACTGGCTTGTCTATCTGTGCCTCGCTACCGGCGTTTATTTCTCGATCCGTTCGCGCTTCCTGCAGGTGCGGCATGTCAAGGGCATGGTTCACGCGATTGTCCGCGGCGAGAAGTCCGACTCCGGCGTCTCCTCGTTTCAGGCCCTGGCCATGTCCCTGTCCGGCCGTGTCGGCACCGGCAATGTCGCCGGCGTCGCCACCGCCATCGCCTTCGGCGGACCGGGCGCCCTGTTCTGGATGTGGGTGGTGGCCTTCCTGGGCGCATCCACGTCCTTCATCGAGTGCACCCTGGGTCAGATCTACAAGACGCGTGACCCGCTGACCGGCGAATACCGCGGCGGTCCGGCCTACTACTTCTCCCGTGCCTTCGCCCACACCAAGGGGGCCGGGTTCTTCAAGGTCTACGGCTACATTTTCGCCGCCGTGACCGTTGTGGCCGCCGGTGTTCTGATGCCGGGTGTGCAGGCCAACTCGATGGCTACCGCGATCGGCGGCGCCTGGACCATCCCGTCGCTGGTTGTCGCCGTCGGCTCGGTCATCCTTCTGGCGCTTGTCATTGTCGGCGGCGTGAAGCGCATCGCCAGCGTTGCCGCATTTGTAGTGCCGTTCATGGCCGTCGCCTACATCCTGCTGGCCCTTATCGTTGTGTTCGTCAACGCCGCCCAGCTGCCGGAGATCCTGGCCCTGGTGTTCCGCAGTGCGTTCGGCATGGATTCGGCTCTCGGCGCCGTCGTCGGTCTGGCCGTGATGTGGGGCGTCAAGCGCGGCGTCTACTCGAACGAGGCCGGCCAGGGAACCGGCCCGCATGCCGCGGCTGCCGCTGAGGTGTCGCACCCCGCGAAGCAGGGTCTGGTCCAAGCGTTCGCGGTGTATATCGACACGCTGTTCGTGTGCACGGCCACCGGCTTCCTGATCCTCTCGACCGGCGCGTACCGCGTCTTTTCCGGAGGTACCGAGGACGGCGAGGTGCTCGTCGAGGGCGGCCTGCTCTCAGCCACGGCGACAGTCGGACCGCAGTTTGTGCAGACCGGGTTCGACTCCGTCTTTCCCGGGTTCGGCGCCGCGTTCATCGCGATCACGCTGATTTTCTTCTGCCTCACCACGGTCATTGCCTACTACTACATGGCCGAGACCAACCTGCGCTTCCTCGTGGGTAACTCCTCGCACAGGGTGATTCCGGTCCTCGGGGCCAGTGTCGGCCGCGTGACCACCGTGGCGCTGCAGGTGGCGATCCTCATCGCCGTCGCCTACGGCTGCGTGAACACAGCCGCCGATGCATGGGCGATGGGCGACATCGGCGTCGGCCTCATGGCCTGGCTGAACATCCTCGGCATCCTGGTCCTGCAGAAGCCTGCTTTCACGGCGCTCAAGGACTTCGAGCGGCAGCAGAAGCTCGGGCTTGATCCGGTCTTCGACCCGAAGCCGCTGGGTATTGTCGGGGCCACCTTTTGGGAGTCCTACAAGCCCGCCGGCCGGGACAAGGACAACCGGGAGAAGGAATCCGCGCGGAGCTAGCACTCCTTCCGCGCAAGCCACACACAAGAACGACGACGGCGCCCGCTCCGGTGGGCGTCGTCGTCGTTCTCTGTAATGGAATCCGTGACGCTATCTCACGCTGCCCACTACCCAAAGGGACCTACGGCTCCGAGCCAACGCGAGCCATAGCAGCCCACACAATTACGTATTACGATATTGCCATGAGTGCAGATGAGACGATCAACGGTGTGCCGGTCTCCGAGGAACAAATCGAGGAATGGGCGGCCGAAGCCGAAGCCGGGTACGACGTCGAAGCATTGAAGAAACGGGGACGCGGACGCCCGGGCCGGGGCGCCGAGCCCTCGCAGGTCGTCGCCCTTCGTCTGACCTCGGAGGAGCTCGCCGCCATCGACGTGCGGGCGGCCAGGGAAGGGAAGACCCGTTCCGAGGTCATCCGCGAAGCGCTGGCCACTTTCGCTGCATGAAGGTCCACGATTCCGCGCTCAAGCACGGCGTCCTTCCCGAAGATGCAATTCAGGCCGCCACGTGGGCACTCTGAATCGAGGAGCTTGATGACCAGAGTCCCGGACGGCAGCTTCGGCTGGGGTTCGATACCCAGGGACGTTTACTGGAGACAGTCGTGCTCATGTTCAACAGCGGGAACGAGCTTGTCATCCATGCGATGAAGGCGCGCCCCAAGCTGGTCGATCTCCTCCCGTAGAGCCCAGGAGCCCCGATCGAGACGATGGTGTCAGCGCCCTCGGCGAGGATATCCGGGACGATGTACTCGAGCTTGCGGGTCTTGTTGCCACCGAATACGAGACCGGAGTTCACGTCCTCCCGCTTGGCCGGGACAACCACGTGAACGACGACGGCGCCCCCTCCCTGCGTGCTCGACGGCGCCTCGATACGGAGCGGGAAATCCACCGCGCAGCCCTCGAGCTGTTCGAGAAGCAGGGCATCCAGGCGACGACGGTGCAGCAGATAGCGGACCGTGCCGGTATCTCGTCTAGGACGTTCTTCCGGTACTTCACCCGTAAGGAACATGCGGCGTTGCCTGGGCAGCACCGGATGCTGGCGGGTGTGAGGGCGTTCGAAACTTTGGCGTCCAACCCTGCGGAGATGTTCCTATAGACAAATCAAACAGCTATTGGGGGTCAGCGGAGATCCTCAAGCCGGGGACGTAAGTGCCTGGGGTCAAAGGACCCCTCGCCGGCGCGGAGGTGCCGTTGTGCTTCGGATGATGAGTTCTGTCGGGACGATGATGGCTGGATCAAATTCTTCATGCTTCAGCGCGGCGAGTACGGTCCGACCCGCGATTGCGCCTTGTTCTCGCACGCTTTGATGCACTGTGGTGAGGTCAGCCAGTGCGCCCGCCGGGTGATCATCAATTCCTATGACTGAGATGTCCTCCGGTATTCGTAAGCCTGCCCTTCGGATCGTTCGAATTGCACCGAGCGCGACCTCATCCGAATGCGCGTATACAGCGGTGGGGGGATCTTTCAAGCTGAGCAGGCCGCCCATGGCTTTTGCGCCTTCTTCCCCTCCCCAGTCGACCGTCCTTACCAGGCTCTCGTCTGGAGCTATTCCTGCTTCCTCAAGGGCCGAGTAGTAGCCTGCGGAACGTTGGTTGGTTTTTGGCCATCCCGGCGCCAGAGGGGTCTCGGCTGCAATCATGGCGATTCGTCTATGACCAAGGAACAAAAGGTGATCCATTGCCTGCCTCCCGGCAATGTGGTCGTCGATGCACACGAATGGGTAGGAGGCGCTCTGACCGCCGGCGGCGACGATTGCCACGCCCATCAGTTCCAGGCGCTTGCGTTCCTGTTCATCCACGGGAAAAGCCAGTACTACCACGGCGTCAACTTTGCGTCTTGCCGGTAGTCGCTCAAAAAAGTGCCGGCGGTGATCGAGGGTGTCGATGTTGTAGAGAAGCAGGTCGAGGTCCGCACTGCGCAGCACCTCTTCCAAACCTGCGAGCATCTCCCCGAAGAACCAGCGTGAGATGTGCGGAACGACCACCGCAACCCGCCCAGTACTCCCCCCCGCTAGGCGGGAAGCTTCCGGGGAGACGACATAAGAAAGTTCTTCAGCGACGGCAAGCACACGCGTGCGCGTAGCCGCAGAAACGCCGTATGCGTTGTTCAGCGCCCGCGAGGCTGTGGACAGCGACACGCCAGCGCGGCCGGCTATATCGACGAGGTTTACCTTCTCCGAAACGTTGTACACGATCCGATTCTACCCGTTTATTCCATATATCTTCCCAATATTCGGAAGCGTTATCGAAAGCGCATCCCTCGATCACGAGGCTGACAAGTCAAGCTTGACGCAGGGGGAGGTGAGGGCTTGACGTAACGCAGGTCACTCACCGATAGTAGTTATCGGAAGCGTTTCCGAAAAGGATTCAGCACCGTACTCTCTTACCCAATATTGCTCCGGAGGAACCCAATGTCGCGTCGCCGCCCATCTTCGCTCGTCCCCACCGTCCGCCTTGCCCGTCCGAAGGTCCTGTCCCTATCTGTGCTGACCGGCACGCTCGTGCTCACCGGCTGTTCCGGTCCAGGGTCGGAGATTGATTCTGCGGGCACGGCACCCACTGATGTCAGCACCGATGTTGCGGGCAGCGAAGTCACTTTGAGAATGTTCGACGGGGCAGGTCTGACCGCGCTCGATGAGGCTCAGATCGCCGCCTTCGAGGAACAGAATCCCAACATCACCATCGAACTGACCACGGAGCCTGACGAGGTTATGAGCACCACGCTCCCCCGGGTTCTCGCTTCAGAAGACCCCGCGTGCATTCACCGGGTGGGAACGCTGGAAAGTCACGTTGAGGACTCCTTGCTGACCAGCCTCGAGCCATACGCGGAGGCCTATGGATGGAGTGAGATTCCTGCCTCTCAGCTCGTGCAGTACCGGGTAAACGAAGACGGTGTACGAGGTGACGGTGACTTGTATGCCATGCCGTCGGGATTCGTGCTTGAGAGCTGGTACGTCAACAGGTCCATGGCGGCCGACCTCGGCATGAACGAACCCCCCGCCACGCTCGAAGAACTCGAGACGGTGCTCGCCGCAGCAAAAGAAGCCGGCCAGACCCCCATCATGGTCAACAACGCCGACGGTGGTCTGGGACACGTCTACCAGTTCCTGCTGAACTACTACATGGGTGCCGAAGCCACCAATGAGTGGATCTTCCGTACGCCCGGAGCCACCATTGACTCGCCGGAGGGAATTCAGGCGGCCCAGACTCTCACCGAATGGATTGATGCGGGATACTTCAACGAGGATGCAAACGCTGTCGACGGGCAGCAGGCCCTTGGACGGTTCATGGCGGGGGAATCGGTGTTCCTTCCCTCCGGGAACTGGAACGCCGGCCCGATCCAGCAGAATATGGAAGATAACGCCGGGTTCTTCCTTGCTCCTCCTGTGGAGGCAGGCGCAGTGCACGTCGCCCAGTCGAATGCTGCATCACCGTTCGGAATTCCGGCCAACTGCGAAAACAAGAACGAAGCAGCCGCCTACCTGAACTTCCTCCGCAGCGACGAAGCCCGGCAAGCAGCCCTCGACAACGGCTATCTGCCCCTCGGTGAAGCCAGCGAAGCTTCCGCCCAGCCAACAACTGAAGGTGTTTTCGCCGATGTGCAGGCCGCCTTCACGCAACTTGCAGAAGATGACGGTGTGGTCGATTTCGTGCAAAATGCCACCCCCGGATTGCAGAGCAACGCATGGACACCGGAGGGGCAGCGACTGTTCGCCGGTGAAATCACGGCAGAGGAGTTCGTCAGCAACATCCAGGCCGTATATGAGGAAGAAATCGGACGATGACCTCCACCAACACAGCCGTGACGTCCGGGGCCGGAGCACGCCTTCCCCGGTCTAAGAAGCGACGGGCAGGCTCTCGCCGGTCGCAGGGTGCCCGCTGGGTGGGATGGTGGTTCGCGGTTCCAGCCCTGGTCATGTACGCGGTTTTCGTCATCCGCCCCGTTGCCAGTTCCGTCCAGATTTCCTTCTACGACTGGGATGGTTTCGGGCCGTCCACGTGGGTCGGACTGGATAACTACCGCCGCGTCTTCACTGACCCTGAACTGCTCGCAACCATTGGTAACGCCTTCTTCCTGATCATCTTCTTCACGGCCGTGCCGGTCGTTATGGGCCTGATCATCGCGGCCCTCATGCGGGAGATCAAAGGGAGGGTCTTCGGTGCAACCGCCCGGACGCTGCTCTTCCTGCCCCAGATCATTCCCGGTGCCGCCGCGGCCATCGCTTGGACATGGATGTATTCCCGCGACGGTGTCGTGAACCAGTTCCTGTCCTCAATAGGGCTCGAAAGCTTCACCCGCGCATGGCTGGGTGACTTCGACTGGGCTCTGCCCGCCGTGGGATTCATTGGCACGTGGCTCTCAACCGGGCTCTGCACCCTCCTGCTTATGGCAGGAATCGGGAAAATCGATGCAAGCCTGTACGAAGCGGCCCGGCTGGATGGTGCGAACTTCCTGCAGCAAACGCGTTCGGTCACACTCCCAGGGCTGAAACAGGAACTTGGGGTCTGCGTGACGATCACGATTATCGCCGCCCTCGCAGCGTTCGACGTCGTGTTCCTTTCCACTCAGGGCGGTCCCGGCCGGTCAACGATGGTTCCTGGGGTAGAGATTTATCGACTTGGTTTCGTCGAAAACCAACTCGGGCTCGCCAGTGCACTCGCTGTCGTCCTGGCGATTCTGGTTCTACTCGTCGTTGGGCCACTCCAGCGCGTCTTCAAGGAGCGTTGAGAAATGCAAACCACAACCCGTCAGCAACTGCCCGGCATTGTCCTGATGATCGCCGCGATGTTGTTCTCAGTCATTCCTCTGCTCAGCATGTTTTCCGCCGCGCTGCAGCCGCAAGGGACCGTGCCGGGGGGCATATCCTGGCCCGCCGACCCGCAATGGCACAACTTCGTCGACGCTTGGAATGCCGCGAACATCACGACCCTGCTCGGATCAAGCAGTTTGATCGTACTGGGGGTCGTGCCCGCACTCGTGATCATCTCCACGATGGCCGCGTATGCCATCACGATACTGAACATCCCACTCGGCCGGATTCTTTTCCTCCTGCTGCTGGCCGGCCTTACCCTTCCGTTCGAGCTCACGATCATCCCGCTCTACCAGCAGATACAGGACATGGGCCTATTGAACAACCGGTTGGGCTTGATCCTCCCGCTGATCGCTCTGAACCTTCCGTTCGCAGTGTTCTGGATGCGGGCGCACTTCCTGACGGTTCCGCAGGAACTCAGTGAGGCCGCTGGTGTGGATGGAGCAGGCAGCTGGAATGCGTTCAGGCACATCCATATTCCTCTGGCCGGGCCCGCGTTGGCATCGCTGGCGCTCCTGACGTTCCTATCGACGTGGAACCAGTTCCTTCTCACCATCGTGCTGATTCAGGACGCCGAGAAGCGGACGATGGCCGGGGCCCTGCAAGCTTTCGTCGGCCAATACAGCACCGACGTCGTGTTGTTGAACGCCGGGGCACTGTTGATTATGGCACCGGTCATCGTCGTCTTCCTCCTGCTCCAGCGACACTTCGTCAAGGCCCTGCTTCAGGGCGCAACCAAAGGTTGAGTCACGCTGCCCCGCGCTACTTCATAGACACTCACCCGCAAACTCTTCGAAGGATCCATGAAACAGCCGCATACTGACGCCGCTAACTGGTGGAAGAACGCAGTCATTTACCAGGTGTACCCCCGTAGTTTCGCCGATTCGAACGCGGACGGCATCGGCGATCTTGCCGGTGTCACCAGTCGTCTGGAATATCTTGCCGACCTCGGCATCGACGCGATCTGGCTCAGTCCCTTCTACCCGTCTCCCCTTGCTGATGGCGGCTATGACATCTCGGACTACCGCGACGTCGACCCGCGCCTCGGCACACTGGAAGACTTCGATCAACTGACCCAGGCAGCTCATGCACTGGGAATCAGGATCATCGTCGATATCGTGCCAAACCACACCTCGGAACAGCACCCCTGGTTCCAGCAAGCCCTCAGAGCCGGTCCCGGATCACCCGAGCGTGACCGGTACATCTTCCGTGACGGCAAGGGCGCCGATGGTGAGGAACCACCCGCGGACTGGCAATCACACTTCGGAGGCAGCGCATGGGAACGCACCGAGGACGGCCAGTGGTATTGCCACCTTTTCGCGAAGGAGCAGCCGGACCTGAACTGGGGCAATCAAGAAGTAAGACAGTACTTTCTGGACACGCTGCGTTTCTGGTCGGACCGCGGAGTCGACGGATTCAGAGTCGATGTGGCGCACTCTCTGGCAAAAGATCTATCCGAACCCCTTCGGAGCCAGCCCTACCTCGACACCCGCATCCCCGTAGACGGAACCGACCCCCTCTACGACCGCGACGAGGTTCACGCCATATACGAGACCTGGAGGCAGGTCTTCAACGAGTATGACCCGCCCCGAATGGCCGTCGCTGAAACCTGGCATCCCACAAGTAAGAGGACATATCTCTACGCCCGCCCAACTGAACTGGGCCAGGTCTTCGACTTCTCTCTGCTCAAAGCGTCATGGGGAGCCGCGGACTTCCGAGCCGTTATACAACGATCCATTGACGACCACCACGGCGTCGGCGGCGGACTGACTTGGGTGCTTTCGAATCATGATGTTCCCCGCCACGCCTCAAGGTACGCTCTTCCCGCCGACATCCATCCGGATCAATGGCTGATCAGCAACGGAACCAATCCCATCGTTGATCAGAACCTTGGGCTGAGGCGGGCACGCGCAGCCACGCTCATGATGTTTGCGCTGCCAGGGTCGGCCTACCTATATCAAGGGGAAGAGCTCGGGCTTCCAGAGGTTCCCGATCTTCCCGAACGCGCTTTGCAGGACCCGGTATGGTTTCGAACGGGGCACAAGCTCAAGGGCCGTGACGGATGTCGGGTCCCGCTGCCATGGACCATCGCCGGACCATCCTGCGGATTCGGAGCCACAACAGCATGGTTGCCGCAGCCAACGGAGTTCGGAAAGTACTCCGTTGAAGCCCAGCAGGGCGTCGACGGGTCAACATTGGAAATGTACCGGGAAGCTTTGCGGCGCCGCCGCGAGACTCCATCTCTTGCTTCCGCGGATTTCGCTTGGATCGATGATCTGCCGGCTGGGATCGTCGGGTTTAAACGCGGTAACGGGTTTCAATGTCTCATGAATACCGGAGTGGAATTCCATCCCCTGCCCCCAGGAGCGCAGGTACTCTCCGCGAGCAGCCCGCTCACTTCGAAGGGCATGCCGACCGACTCTACCGTCTGGCTTTCCGTTTAGTCCGTCTCTGCTGTCAGCCAGTCTGCCGTACTCACGTCGTCCCAGAGCGGTGAAGAAGGTCTCTCTTAAGTGCGTAGTAGAGCTCGCGGGTGACGAAGCGTTTGAGGCTGCGGATTGCGTCCGCCGAGGAGTGCCCTTGGGCGCGTTTGCGGTCGCGGTATGCCTGGGACCGGGGGTCGTAGCGAAGCCGGCAGATGGTGACGAGGTAGATGGCTCGATTGGCCCGTCGGTTTCCACCGCGGTGGAGGCGCATGCGGTGGGTTTTGCCGGAAGAGACTGGGATGGGTGCGACGCCGCAGAGCCTAGCGAAGGCTGCTTCGCTCGGAAAACGATCGATGTTTTGCCCTGCGGTGATCAACAGTTGGGCGACGGTGATGGGGCCGACCTGAGGTAGTGCGACAGTGGTCGGTGCGACCGCTTCCACGAGTTTGGTGATGTGTTTTTCGGTGGCGTTGATCTCGGCGGTGAGGTTGAAGATTCGCCGACCTAGTTCCCGGAGTACGTATTTCACCGCGTGCTCGGGCTCGTCCAGCCGCGAACTGTCCGGGCGCAATGCGCGTGCCTGCGTTGCCTTGCCTTCGAGCGTCTTAGCGTCGAACCGTTCGCGCATCCCAGTGGGTGCTGTGACGAGGACGTCGCGGAGTTGCACGAGTGCAGCGGCACGCGACTTCACGGCTGAGTCCCGGAGTAGGTGCAGGTTGCGGATGGCTTCGACGGCACCGGTGGTGTCTTTAGCCGGGGAAGAGCATTCCCCTGACATGACTTTCCGAGCTGCTGCTTCGGCATCAATAACATCGTTTTTGCCGGAGCGGCTGCGGGTCAGGCGGTGCCCCCGATTAACTTCGACAACGTCGACGCCGGCAGCCAAGAGGTGCCGAGTGAGGCCGGCTCCATAGGAGCCGGTGCATTCCACCCCGGCAGCGTTGATGATGCCATAGCTAGCAGCCCAATCCAGAAGCTCCTGGTAGCCGGCGATATTAGTCGTGAACTGCCTGTCACCGAGCAGTAGGCCATACTGGTCGAGGACTGCAGCGTGGTGCAGCTGTGAGTGGGTATCCACGCCTATCGTGACGGTGGTGACCGGCCGGGTGGTTGTTTCAGTCGTTGTAAGCGTCATGCGTCTCGTTCCTGTCGATGGGGACGGTGGCGAGCACGGGTGACCGGGCCGGGCGGACAAAGCACTGAAGAGCCTGAGTTCGCCACGTTCCTATCAAGTCACATCCCGTCCGGCCCGGTCGCCATAGGTCAGTGGCAGGGAAGGCGAGCCGACACGTCTCCTCATAGACCAGCAAGCACCGGAAAATGCCAGCCGTCACGCAGCGGGTAAGTCAGGAACCCCTCCCCTGCCACCAGTCCCATCTTTCCTCAGTGCTGTTGCGGGACATCGAAGCCATGGCCGAGTCTGTGATGGCGTTGGAGACGAGAGGCGATTACGGTGACCATGCGCGCGTTATGCGTCTTCTGGCAAAGGAGCCGGAGCTCCTTGTGTGGGCGGCCGCTCAGGATCAGGAGTTGGCCGGCGAGTTGCGAGCTCGGATCGCTTCTCAGGTTGAGGGCAAGGTCGATTCGCTGACCGAGGTGGCGGTTGCGGTGTGGCGGGCGTCGTGGGCGCGCTGCGGTTAGCTCGCGGCGGGCGGGAAGGCGTATGGCCCGGCGCAGGTGTATCGGGAGACGCGTGCGGAGCTGCGGCGGGTGGTCGGATAGCGATGTG
The DNA here is from genome assembly GCF_029455255.1 of Arthrobacter vasquezii. Classification (NCBI taxonomy): domain Bacteria; kingdom Bacillati; phylum Actinomycetota; class Actinomycetes; order Micrococcales; family Micrococcaceae; genus Arthrobacter; species Arthrobacter vasquezii. The sequence continues at coordinate 54,040 of NZ_JAROKN010000001.1, forward strand.
AATCCGCGGTGATGCTCCGTCGCGGCGCCACCACCCTGTGTCCGAATTCCAACTTTATCTGGTGGATTTCTGTCATCTGACGTTAAGATAGAAACGGGTCGCTGTTCAGTGGCTGCAAAAGCATCAGAGAGGACACACAATGACGTGGCTGAACAGTGCCGCCCACGCTCGATGGCTCGAGGCGGAAACCGACCGGCTTTTCACATTCGCTGCGGGGTCCAAGGTGCCGACAGGTTTTGGTTGGCTCGACAATCACGGTGCCGTATCCCCTGACAAACCGACTCACCTCTGGATTACTGCCCGGATGATTCACAGCTTCTCGGTCGCCGCCCTGATGGGGCGTCCGGGTGCTGGATTACTCGTCGACCACGGCATCGCCGCCCTCAACGGGGTCTTCCATGACGATGAATTCGGTGGTTGGTTTGCTGAAGTCGACGACAACGGACCGGTGAATGACACAAAGTCCGGTTACCAACACTCTTTCGTGCTCCTTGCTGCTGCCAGCGCTGTTGCTGCAGGGCGACCCGGAGCCCAGGAACTGCTCGACGAGGCTCTGCGTATTGCTGATACCAAGTTCTGGGACCACGAATCTGACATGTGTTTCGACTCGTGGAACCGCGACTTCACGGAAACGGAGGACTATCGCGGTGGAAACGCGAGCATGCACTCCGTGGAGGCCTACCTCATCGTGGCTGATGTAACCGGGGAGAACCGTTGGATCGAGCGCGCCCTTCGCATCGCCGAGGTTCTCATCCACAACTTCGCCCGCAACAACAACTACCGGGTGTTCGAGCACTTCGACGCCGGGTGGAACCCGCTGCCTGAATACAACACCGATGACCGGGCCAGCCAGTTCCGAGCCTATGGCGGGACTCCGGGTCACTGGATTGAATGGTCACGGCTGCTCCTTCACCTCCGCGCCGGACTCGAGGCTCGCGGAATGGATGCACCAACATGGCTTCTTGAAGACTCACAAGGTTTGTTCGACGCCACCATCCGCGATGCCTGGGAGCCGGACGGCCATCCTGGCTTTGTTTACTCGGTCGACTGGGACGGTAATCCCGTGGTGACCACCCGCATACGATGGGTTCCCGCAGAGGCCATCGGTGGTGCAGCAGCTCTATACAGTGTCACCGGAGATAAGAAGTATGCCGACTGGTATGAGCGCATCTGGGATCACGCCCGGGACTGGTTCATCGACTACGAGCACGGGTCCTGGAAGCAGGAGCTCGATGAGAACGGCGATGTCACCTCGACTGTGTGGTCGGGCAAGGCTGATGTCTATCACCTCTGGCACTGCCTCGTGATTCCGCGCCTTCCGTTGGCGCCTGGGCTTGCTCCGGCCCTCGCAGCAGGCCTTCTGGACGCGCACCTCTGATGCGAGTGACTAGCAACCCAACCATCGTTGACCTTTCGACGTCCTTCAAGGCGTACGACGTCCGCGGCATCGTGGGCGAATCCATCACTGCCGAGATAGTCGAAGCGGTGGGGGCCGCATACGTCGACGTTCTACAGCTTGAGGGCCAGACCATCCTGGTGGGCGGGGACATGCGTCCCTCCTCTCCCGAATTCAGCAAGGCATTCGCTCAGGGAGCCGCGGTTCGTGGCGCCAACGTTGAACTGCTCGGTTTGATCTCCACTGATGAGCTCTATTTCGCGAGCGGCTTCCTGAACCTTGCGGGTGCTGTCTTCACCGCCAGCCACAATCCTGCGGAGTACAACGGCATCAAGATGACCAGGGCCGGCGCGGTGCCGATCTCTTCCGAGACTGGCCTTCGGGACATTCAGCAGCTCGCAGAGCAGTACCTGATGAGCGGTGTCATCCCCGCCGCCGGCCGCCGCGGTGAGATCGGTACGCGGGACGTGCTCAAGGATTACGCTGAGTACCTTCGGGGGTTGGTAGACCTGTCCGGCTCACGGCCCCTGAAAGTAGTGGTCGACGCCGGAAACGGCATGGCCGGCCTTACCACCCCGGCAGTCCTGGGCGACGCCCTGCTGCCCAAGCTTCCGTTCACCGTCATTCCTTTGTACTTCGAGTTGGACGGCTCCTTCCCCAACCATCCAGCCAACCCGTTGGAGCCGGAGAACCTACGAGATCTGCAGGCTGCGGTGGTCAACCACGGCGCCGACATCGGTCTGGCGTTCGACGGCGACGCGGACCGCTGCTTCGTGGTAGACGAGAAGGGACAGCCTGTTTCACCGTCGGCCATCACCGGCATGGTGGCGCGGCGCGAGATAGCGCGTGCACAGGAGCAGGACGAGAAAGTTCCAACTGTCGTCCACAATCTTCTCTGCTCGCGCGCCGTCCTTGAGCTGGTGGAGCACGACGGCGGGCGTGCCGTCCGCACGCGCGTGGGGCATTCCTTCATCAAGACGGTCATGGCAGAGGAAGGTGCGGTGTTCGGCGGCGAGCACTCAGCTCACTTCTACTTCCGTGACTTCTGGAACGCGGACACCGGCATGCTGGCTGCGATGCACGTCCTGGCCGCTCTCAGCGAGCAGGACGCGCCCCTGTCCGAGCTTGGGCAGGAGTATGAGCCGTACGTCAGTTCGGGGGAACTCAACTCAGAGGTAGCGGACAAGGTGGCCTCCATTGAGCGTGTGCGGACGGACTTCGCTTACGACGACGTAGCCATCGACACCCTGGACGGCAGCACGTTCACTGCCAACGACGGCAGCTACTGGTTCAACCTGCGCCCGTCCAACACCGAGCCGTTCCTCCGCCTCAATGTTGAAGCCACGGACCGCAGCACAATGGAGAGAATCCGGGACCGGGTCCTGTCCATCGTGCGGGGCTAACCGGATGTCCGCCTCTTCCGGCGGACAACTACCCGCGCATCAGGAAAGTGCATCCAGGACTCCACGGCCTATGGTTGCTACCGCGCCGAGGTAGGCCAGAACGATGAGAACTATCTGTGCGGCTCGGGGTGAAACGCGTTTGGCGAAGATCTCTCCTATGGCGAGGCCGACCAGGCAGGCGAGGGAGATCGCCAGCCACATCTGCCAGGAAATGTCGGGGAATTCTGCGGGTGTCGTGACTGCTTTCGCTGCCAGCGACAGGGATCCGATGGTAAAGAAGTAGGGCTGCATCGTTGCTGCGAACGAATGGTGTTCCCATCGGGTGGCCATGGAGTAGATGCTGACGGCGGGCCCTCCCACACCTGCGGAGGTGTTCATGAACCCGCTGAGCGCGCCGGCGGTCCAAAGGTAACGCCTCTTGGGCTGGAGATGCGCGGAGCGCAGCGCCAGCAGGACCGTAAGCCCGGCTGCAAGGAGTACGCCGATCCCTATTTGAAGCACTGCCGCTGGCACTACCCGCACAGCGAGGGAAGCAGGAACGATGCCGATGAGGGCCGCCAACGTCAGGATGGCGTAGGTCCGCCAATTGACAGTGCGGAAGACCCTGAAGAAGATGGCTCCAGCTGTCACCGCGCCGCACAGATTCACCAGGATGACGCCTTCAACCGGTCCGAGGAGAAGGACCAGGAATGGGGCTGCGACCAGCGCAAACCCCATTCCCGTGAAGCGCTGCATGCCGGCACCAACGACGACGGATGCCAGCACCAGAGCGCTTGTGGTCATTATGGTTTCCAGGCCACGTACTGGATCTCCTCGAACTCCTCCATTCCCAAATCGGCGCCTTCGCGTCCGAGCCCTGACTGCTTCATGCCGCCCATGGGTGCGAAAGCGACGGAGGGAAGGGGGTCATTCACTCCCACGATGCCGGCTTCGATTCGCCCTGGTAGTTCCCAGCCGCGTCGCGCGGACTTCGTCCATACGTAGGCTGCCAGCCCCATCTCGGTGGCATTGGCCTTCCGGATGGCGTCCTCTTCATCCGAGAAGGTGACGATACCGGCGGCCGGCCCGAAGACTTCCTCCGTGACCAACGGTGCATCAGCGGGTACATCCGTGAGAAGGGTGGGAGCGAGAAAGGAGCCCCCGGTGGGGGCTTCGGTCCTGTGTGTGACACGCCGGGCACCACGGTTCAGCGCGTCGTCGACCAGTGCCTGCACCGCCGACACCCGCTCGTCATCGATGAGGGGGCCCAGATCCGGCACGGGCGAGCCGTCGCCCGGAGCGCCGTGACCGATGGTGAGCGCGTCGAAGCGCTCCCCCAGGCGCTTGGCAAACTCCTCCGCGACTCCTTGCTGCACGAGGAAGCGGTTGGCGGCCACGCAGGATTGGCCGCTGTTGCGAAGCCGTCCGAGAACTGCGCCTTCTACCGCCAGGTCCAGGTCCGCGTCGTCGAACACAATAAAGGGTGCGTTTCCTCCCAACTCCAACAGTGGACGGATGATGCGCCCGGCAGCCTGGCCCATGATCTGGCTGCCGACTCCCGTCGATCCGGTGAAGCTGACGGCCCGAACTGCCGGGTGCTGAAGGAGGGCAGCGGTGGTGGCCCGTGACGGGCCATGGACGAGGTTGACCACACCGGCCGGGAAGCCCGCGTCGGTGAGCACTTCGAACAAGCCGGTTGCTGCTAGGGGAGCTTTTTCGGACACCCGACCGACAACCGTGCACCCGGCGGCCAGTATGGCCGCGAGCTTGCGCGCCTGGATGGAGACCGGGAAGTTCCAGGGAGTCAGGCTCAGGACGACGCCGATCGGCCTACGGACAGACATGTGCCTCCGCCCGTGCAGTTCAGGAGGGCGGATGGTGCCGGTTGCGCGACGGGCTTCCTCTGCGAACCAGCGGAAGTACTCGACGGAGAAGTCAACTTCTCCCTGGGCTTCAGGCAACCTTTTCCCGGCCTCCATCGCCAGGACGAAAGCCAATTCGTCCCTGCGCTCCGCCAGGAGATCGGCTGCTTTCCGAAGCAGATCTCCCCTTTCCCTTGCCGTGGTGCTGGACCAGGCAGGGAAAGCGGCTGCGGCAGCATCAGCGGCGGCTTCGGCGTCCTGCGCCGAACCCCAGGCGACTTGTCCGATGACAGCGCCGTTACCGGGATCGATGACGTCCTTGGTCTCGTCGCTGCCGTACCAGGTGCCGTTGACCAGGTGCTGGGCTTCTTTGAGGTTCACGTGTGATTCCCTTTCCTACAGGTGAGTATTTGGCGCCTTCGGCGGTTAGTCCGCCGTCGTCATCCCTTGTTTGCCCCGGCAGTGATTCCGGCGACGAAGTAGCGCTGCAGGAAGATGTAGGCAACGACAACGGGCAGCGAAGCCATAATGACGCCGGCGAACAGGAGCGGATAGTCGGTCTGGAACTCACCCTGGAAGCTCAGCAACGCCAAGGGAAGGGTGCGGTTCTCGGGCGACTGTATGAACAGCAGCGGGTAAAGAAGCTCGTTCCAGTGGATGACGAACAGGAAAATACCCGCCGCTGCCAGGGATGGGGCCGACAGCGGAACGGCTATGGACGCGTAGGTACGCCAAGTGCTCGTGCCATCTATTGCAGATGCCTCGTATAACTCGCGCGGTAGCGTTCGCATGAAACCGCCCAGGATGAACACGGCGATCGGAAGAGTTGATACGACGTTGGCGAGGATTAGACCGATAAGTGTGTCTAGCAACCCCAACCGTTGGAACAACACGTAGAGCGGCACCATGTTGGCTTGAGCTGGAATGGCCATGCCGAGCACGAGGAACCCGAAAATCGCCCACGACCAGAAACCTTTCATGCGGGCAACTGCGTATCCTGCCAAACTTGCGAGAAACAATGTGATCGGCACTGAACAAGCCGTGACGATGACGCTATTTGTAAACGATCGGCCAAGGTTCTGAGCGCCGATAACCTCGGCATAAGCGTCGGGGGCCAACGACTGCGGGAAGCTGAACGGCCCATCGAACAATTCCTGTGTCGACTTGAAGCTTCCGAAGATCACTACGGTGAGCGGCACGATAATGATGATTGCGTAAACGGCTAGGAAGCCGCGGCGAGTGAGTGAGCTGAGCATGCCGTTACTCCTGTTTCTGAGTCAGCCGAAGCACTCGTCGCTGCAGCCAGGTCACGAGGGCGATCAACGCCATGAATATGATGGATTGTGCTGCCGCATACCCGAACTCGGCGTTGGCAAAGGTGCTGTAGATACGGGTGGAAAGAATGTCCAACGAAGCCTTTGGAGGATTTCCCGCAATGCCAAGAATCAAGTCGAATGCCTTGAAAGATTGAATCGTGGTGTAGGCCACGACGATCGCAGTCGCAGGCGCAACGAGCGGCCAGGTAATGGACTTGAATTGTTGCCACTTACTCGCGCCATCTATATCGGCGGCCTCGTAGAGTTCACGCGGAATGCCCTGCAATCCGGCCACATAGACGACCATCATCTGGCCGGCATGAAACCATACCTGCGTCACGGCAACCCAATATAAGGCTTGAGCGTCATCGCCCAAATAGGAACCCTGCAATGCGCCAAGACCAACCGCTTCGAGGACTGTGTTGCCCAGCCCGAAGTTCGGGTCATAAATGAATTTCCAGATGAATGCGACCGACACCGAGGACAGGATGGTCGGGAAAAAGAACAGCGCCCGAAGAAGGATATTCCCCCGTGAGTTGCCGGTGAGCATCAGCGCGAGGATAAGAGAGAGAACTGTCTGGCAGACGACCACCACAAGCATGAACTTGAGGTTGTTCATCAGGGCGTTGGTGAATAACGAGTCTCCAGTAAACGCGCGGACGAAGTTGTCCAATCCTACATAGTTGAAGGTGGCCGAGAAGCCATTCCAGTCCGTCAGGGAGTATTGGAAGGCCTGCAATGTGGGCAACGCCAGAAAGATCAGGATGACGAGAACGGCAGGCAGCGGGAATAGGTAAAGCGAGGGGCTCACCCGTGTGGGCGACTTCCGCTTTTTCTCCCCTGCCGGATCTCCCGACTGAGTATCAGTGGTGCCGCCTCGCTGGGTGCCGGGCGTGCTGATACTCATACTCGTTCATCCACGATCTTTTGCGCCTCGGCCGCAGCCTGCTCGGGACTTGCGCCGGCAATTACTGCAGTGCCGCTGGCTTCCACCGCGTTGCGGACGTCGAGGTTGTTGAACTGGAATCTCGGAGCCAAAGCGGTGTTCCGGCTGAGCCAGGGACTGAGCTTCTGAAGGTCCTCGTTGGTGTACTCCACGCCTGCCACTGCAACATGCTGCGCTGTCTCATTCGCGTAGTACCCGGCATTCTCGGGCTTGGAGAGAAAATTGACCCATTCCATGGCAGCGGCTTGGTTATCGCTGCCCGAATTGACACCCAAGATGAACGTCGCGTTATATACGCCCTCATACTTCGGAGTACCACTTGTCGCAGTGTTGGGGAAGATGAGCTCCATGGGAAACTCGGCACCGAGTTCACGGACGGCGGCGAGGTGGTAGGAGCCGGTTGCCAGCATCGCGGCCGTACCCTGCGTGAAAAGGTTCTGGGCGGGTTCGACAGCCGTGCCTGTGGAATTCGGCTGGAGGTAGGGAATGAGCTGCTGGTACTGCTCAAGCATCCCGATGAACCAGTCATCCGTGCACTTGAGCGTCCCCTGTTCGATCTGCGCACACATGTCCTCGGCCGGCGCCACGTTGACGATCATGCAGTTGAAGAGCTGACCCCCGTTTCCTACATCGCCACCCGGCCAGGAGATCGGTGTTACTCCAGCAGTCTTGATGGACTCGCAGGTTCCGAGGAATCCGTCCCAGTCTTTCGGTGCGGGGTCGGCCCCTGCTTTATCGAAGATATCGAGGTTGATTAGCGGCATCGGGAATACCACCTGATATGGGAGCCCGAGCTGAAGATCTTTGAAGCGTCCAGCCGCCAGAAGATCGCGCTCATATTGAGAAGCAGCGTCACTCGTGGTGAGGTCAGTGTATAAACCAGCCTCAGTGAAGTTCGAGAACTGGGACCCACGGAAGGATGCGAATGCGTCGCCGATGGCTGCTCCGCGAAGCTTCTGCAAGCCTTGAGCGTTGTAGTCGTTGGATGTTGAAATGTTTTGGGTGAGGCCGACCTCCGGGTACTCAGACACGAATTTTTTGATCAGCTGGTCAAAAACTTCTTTGTCCTCACCCCGCCAGTGGGCAAAGGAAACTTCGCCAGTGATGTCTCCATTGGCCGGGGCTGTGAAGCCGCCAGTAGTGCCTGCCGTGGTTCCCCCCGGGCCGGCGCATGATGCTACTGCGGCCCCCATCCCTAGGGCTCCAAATAGTCCAAGTGCCTGCCTGCGCGATATCTGACTCACGATGTTCTCCTCTTTGAGTTCGGCTGGGTGTGCTGGTGTAAATGGGATCGAAGTATTGCTGGGTAACTAAGCTGTCGTCTTCTGGGCCGAGACAACCTCGTCAACCACATCGCAGAGGCGCTGCAGCCGACGGACGGCGTCCGTGGAGAGCGACTCCACCAGATCGGGGGAACCAATGCAGGACGCCCAGACTGCTCGTCCGGACAGGAAACCGCTGGCGCCTTCAAGGCACGCCCATCGGACCGCGTCGGGGAAGACCTCCTCAGGCACTCCTGAGGAAAGCACGACCCACGGTCCATCGATAGTCTGTGTAAGTTGGGCGCATGCTGCCCGAACCTCGGCTTCGGGAGCCAAACCTTTGAACGGCACCTCGGCCTTGTACAGGTCGGCGCCCAAACTGCCCAGTTCCTTAGCGGCGGCCAGGATACCGGCGTTCCAGTCAAACTCGCCTCCGGCTAGGGGCTTGCGTGAGACCGGTTCAATGATGCTGATTAGTCCGGCGGAATGGCAGGCCTCCACGAAATCGCGCACCATCGCGACTCTGCCTTCGGCGGGCTCGTCCGGGCGGTAGAGCACCAGTAGCTTGAGGGCCTTAGCACCGAGTGCCGCGTACTTGTGGGGGTCCACCAGTCTGTCGATGGTGACGTCACCAACGAGTTCGCCGTGCGCAGACTCGAAGTGGTCGGCGGAGGCGATGAGCCCGCAGTTGGAGTCCACCACGCCGGCCTCGATGGCCTGATCCAGGGCGAATTGCCGATCAATGAGGACACCAGAGGCATGAGGCGTCAGAATGCGTACGGCTTCAAGTTTGAAGTGGCGGAGGTCATCGTCCGTCACGTTCTCATCGGTATGTTCGGCGAACATATTCCGCATGGCCTCACGTTGATCCACAGCGAGCATGGCGAAGGCACCCGACGGGCGCTGGAGGGGGGAAAGGTCGATTGTGCTCATGGGCTGCTTCTTTCAGCTAGGCGGTGGTGTGTGCGGATAGAAATTCGGGGAGGGCCTGGCGCGGTATCTTTGAGCGCCCGTCCAGGCCTGCGCAGGATGCGGAGGCAGTGCGGCCTGCGAAGCGGGCTGCTTCCACGAGGGACAGTCCGCCCGCGACGGCGGCGAGGATGGCTCCGTGGTAGACGTCGCCTGCGCCAAGGGTGGAAACGATGTCGGCGGGAGTTGCGGGGACGTGGACCGGGTCACCGCCGCATTCCATGACCCAGGCGCCCTCCGAGCCGGCGGTCGCCACAACGGCCGTAGCGCCGTCGTCGATGGCCTTTTGCAGGAGCGCTTGGGGAGCAAGGTCGTCCCCGTACTCGGCGCGGAGGCGTTCGAGCGTGGGAACGTAGAGTGCAACGCCCTTGGGGCTGAAGGAGGAAATGGGGTTTCCGGCGTCCACACTGATACGCAGATTGGGAACGTTCGCGATGCTGTTCCAGCCCAGGTGGTCAACGTGGACCCAAGCGGCAGTGCTCAATAATTCTTGGAAGCGACTGCGTGCGGGAAAGCTGACCGGGGGTACGGGCCGGGTGACGATTGCCCGGCTTTCGGTGGCCCGGCTCACCACGATCACGCTGGCACCGGTTTTGACGTTGGCGTCCCGGATAACGGCTGACGTGTCGACGCCTTCAGCTTCGAGTCCGCTGATGATGCGGTCTCCTTCTTCGTCTGTACCGACAACACCGGCAAAAGCCGTCTGGGCACCAGCGCGGGCTGCGGCTACTGCTGCCGTTGCTGCGGGGCCGCCACCGGCCGTGATGAAGTCGGAAGCAACGGTGCGGCTGTCTGCGGCCGGGTATTCCTGCACCAGGGCGACGGAGTCAAAAGTGGCGCATCCTACGAAGAGCAGGGTTCCGGATGACGATTGGGGCACGTTCCACCTCGTTGTAGGTTCGGCTGGTATTGAGAAAATATACACACGCTATGTGTGAAAAACAACACATTTGGTATAGTGATGTTGGGGATGCAACGATTCCCCAACTCAACGTAGAGAAATGGAGCAGCACATGTCTTTGCCTGCGGAAACGGTCCGAACGATTCGTTACGGCCTTATCGGAGCCGGTCACATGGCCCGCGAGCATGTCCGGAACCTCGCCCTGATCCCGGGAAGCCGGATCACTGCCGTCTCCGATCCCACGCCGTCTTCCCTGGAAGAGACTGCAGCTGAGATCGGCTACGACGTCCACACCTTCCCCACGCATCAGGAACTGCTGGCTTCTGGACTGGTGGACGCCCTTGTCATTGCCAGCCCCAATGACACGCACCTGCCCATCCTGAAAGACATCTTCAGCAGCGGCACCAACTTGCCCGTACTGGTGGAGAAGCCGGTATGCACCACCGCGGAGCAAGCTGATGAACTGGAAAAGTTGGCCGCGAATTACCCGGCGCCTGTGTGGGTTGCCATGGAGTACCGCTACATGCCGCCGGTCCAGGAAATCATCCAGGCTGCGCATGAGGGGAAGCTCGGCAGCATTCACATGCTGTCCATAGTCGAGCACCGGTTCCCATTCCTGCATAAAGTGGACGTCTGGAACCGCTTCGCCGAACGCACCGGCGGCACGCTGGTGGAAAAGTGCTGCCACTTCTTCGATTTGATGCGCCTGATCCTGCAGGACGAGCCCACCCGCGTCTATGCCAGCGGCGGCCACGATGTGAACCATATGGATGAGGTGTATGACGGCCGCGTCTCAGACATGATCGACAACGCCTACGTGATTGTCGATTTCAAGGGCGGCAAGCGTGCAATGTTGGAGCTTTCCATGTTCGCTGAAGGGTCGAAGTTCCAGGAACGTATCTCGATCGTCGGTGATGCGGCCAAGATCGAAACACTCATTCCGGTGGCGGGCAGTCACTGGATCGAGGGCGATGAAGCCGAGGCAACCGTGGAGTTCAGCCCGCGCTCACCGTTGGGACCCGAGAAGCACGAAGTGCCGGTAGATGAGGCGGTGTTGGCGGCGGGCGCCCACCATGGCTCCACGTACTATGAGCACCTTGGCTACCGCAAAGCGATCTTGGGAGAAGGCCCGGTTGATGTGACCGTCGCTGACGGCCTGCAGTCTGTGCGTATGGGTCTTGCTGCAGAACAGTCCATTGTCGAGGGACGCCCCATTGAGCTGCTGAGTGCGACTGTTGGTGCTCGAAAGTAAGTAGTCTTGTGTTGGAAATACAACACTCCGCCAAGTCGATGGTCGGCTCAGACGGCAGGAAAGAGGGGGCCATGAGCATCGCACGAGAAGAGGTGCCGTTGACACCTCGTCAGCGAACCATCCTGGATGAGTTGGGCCGAAAAGGATTTATTTCCACCGCAGACCTGGCGGGCACATTTGCGGTGTCGGACATGACAATTCGCCGTGACACCCGGGCACTGTCCAATTTGGGCCTGGTCAGGGTGGTTCACGGCGGAGTCAGTGCCGTTCAAGGCCACGGCCAGAACGCTGATTTCGCGGCGAGAATCCAGGAAGACGCCGCCGCAAAGCAGCGTGTGGCCAGAGCCTGTGTAGACCTCATCGGGGAACGTGACGCGGTCATCCTGGATGCCGGAACAACTGTTTACCAGATTGCACAGGAGCTACCCGTGTCCTTCATGGGTACCGTGATTACCCATTCTGCGCCGGCTATTCAAAGGTGCTTGCAGCTGACTTCTGCACGCACGATCTGCCTGGGCGGTGAACTGTTGCTGGACAGCCAGGCGTTCAATGGGCCCATGACGGTCAGCGCCGCCGAAGGCCTCCGGGCAAGGACGGCGTTCATCGGGGTCAGCGGCATCCACGATGAGGCGTTCTATATCGAACGCGATGTGGAGCGAGCAACCAAGCTTGCGCTGATGGCTTCCGCCGAGCAGGTCGTGGTGGTTGCCACACATCAAAAAATGCTGCGGTACGCACTGGCTAAGTTGGCGGCCTTTGATGCGGTAGACGTCCTTGTGACCGATTCACCGCCTCCGCCGGAGATCGAGGCGGCCCTGCGTGCGGCCGATGTGCGGTTGATTGTGGCGGCATGACCGGGCTCCTGAGGGTGTGCCTTCCGGACCGGAGATTACTGGAAGCGTTGAGCCCATGGACGGCGTCGAATTCCTCCCCATAGCTGTTTAGATTGATCCATGAATGAACACCCCCAAAATATCGGGATCTTTGTGTCTGGCAATGAAGCTGCAGTGGTCGGCCCTTCGGACCTTGTGCAGAAATTCATGGACGAACTGAGCATCAACCCGGATTTGGCGGGGAATGCCAAGAAGGCGACTTTGAACGCTGTGGCGGCGGCAGCCGGGCTCTCCGCCATAGGATCCTCGATGGCGGGCAAGACCTTCACCCTCACTGCTGATTCAGCTGACCTTGTCGAGAAGTTTCGCCATTTCGCCCCTGAAGGACCGCTGGCGGGCGTCATTCGCGGAGCGCAAGGGCGCATCGTGGGCCATGCGAAATTCGAGCCGGCGGCGGTCAATCCAATGGCTATGTCAAACGTCGCGATGCTCAGCGCTGCCGCTGCGCTGAAAGCTGCACTGGCTGACCTCGAACAGCTCGTGGAAGCAATGGACATCAAGCTGGACCGTCTGCTGTCCGATAACCGAGCGAAAGCGCTCGGCGACGTTCAGGGCATTACGCAGGTACTGGAGAAGGCCTACTCGCTCTATGAAGAAACCGGGCGCATCAGCGAGACCACCTGGGCACAGGTCTCCGGTCATGCGACAGCGCTGGCCCAAGCAAGTTCGCACGCCCTGAATCAGTTGGACGTTATCGCTGACTCCCTCAAGAAGGGTAGTGCGGGTGAGCGAGCAGACGCGGCGAAGCACGTCTCTGGTTCCGAACTCCGCTCGTGGTTGGTGCTACTTGCTGCGTGCCAGGCGAATCAGACGCGACTGGACACATTGGAGATTGTTCACGCGGCTCGCAGTGCGCCAGAAGATCTGGAGTTTCACAGGGCTGCCACTGAACGTGCAGCGGCCCAGCAACATGAACTAGCTGGGCTTAGAATGCAGCGTCTGAATGACGCTGTTGCGGACACTGCAAGCATTAATGACTTCTCGCGGGTGATCAATCCCCTACGTAGCAGGTCAACGCTGAACGCCGTCGAGATCATTGTGAAAATCGTGCGACAGTTTGCCGCCATCTATGGTCTCGAGGATCTTGTCTACGGAACTGTCGAGCGTGAATCCTGGCGTAAATCCTTGAGTGATCTAAAGGGTCAAACACGCCAGGTCCTCGGTTCGGTTGCACAATCGGTGCCCGAGACGGTTGGGAAGGCCAAACCTCAGATCAAGAAGCTCGGGGAGATTGATCTTGGCCGTCCCAAATGGGCGAGGAGAACGAAAGCCGATGAACCGAAGCAGCTTGAGTCGACGCCTGACGACCCTGAAGCTTTCACGCCCAACGAAGGATGAACGATGCCGCTAGAGATGAAACTTTGGCGAGTCGACGACCGACCCCAGCGAATCGCTCCACAGACAATGCCGTTGGAATCCAAGCTCGAGAAGTTGATACTCGATGAGCCCGAAATTCTGGAAACGAAGTTGCTGCTCTTGGGTAGCCAGGTCCCCACGAAGTACGGCAAATTTATCGATGTGTTGGGCGTAGATGCCGAGGGCGTCCTTCACATTCTGGAGCTCAAGCGTGACCGAACGCCCAGAGACGTAGTGGCACAGACGCTCGATTACGCTTCCTGGGTGCAAGAACTAGGAAATGATGATGTACGGGAGATTTTCGAGCGTACAAACAGCGGCATGGTTTTTGATGAGGCGTTCGCGGATCGCTTCGAGGGTGCACCGGTACCCGATGATCTAAATTCTGCTCATGTAATGACGATCGTCGCTAGCGACCTTGATGCAGGTACCGAACGGATCGTCTCCTATCTCAATAGATTTTACAACGTGCCGATCAACGTGATGAAGTTCGGCTACTTCAACGACGACGGGCATGAATATCTGGCCAGGACTTGGCTGGTCGATGAAGCAACGGCAGCGCCCGCTGCCACTTCGGGTCGAAACAAGTCCACGAAGGCCGCCTGGAATGGGACCGATTGGTATGTGGCATTCGGCGATGATCACTCGCGATCGTGGGAAGACGCACGTTCATATGGATTTGTATCGGCTGGCGGCGGTGATTGGTACTCCAAGACGTTGAAGAGTCTTCCCCAGGGAGCAAGAATCTCAGTACACGTCCCGAAACGGGGCTACGTCGGAGTTGGGATAGTTCTCGGCGCTGCTGTACCTGCGGATGAAGCCCGCCTGACAATAAACGGTGAAGAACGCGCCTTCCGATCGCTAGACCTCACCCGGAGCTATCGGCATGCACAGTCGGATAGTGAGAACGTTGCCGAATACGTCGTTCCGGTGCGCTGGCTTTCAACGGTCTCGCTGGACGAAGCATTTTGGCGCCAAGGAATGTTCGCCAACCAAAACAGTGCGTGTAAGCTGCGGAATCAATTCACAATTGAGGAGATCTCGAAAGCATTCTCAATTCCTGATGCGGACTAGCTCGCACTACGTGGGGCGCCGGCTTTCCTTCTTTCGTCGAAGTCGGCCTCGGGTGGCAGTGGCAGGAAGGTGGCACCGGAGGCGGTAACGCGGTCGGCGAAGCGTTGGCCGGTGAGGAAGCGGACGGAGTGGCCGCGATTCACGAGGCCGGCGGCGACCGCGAGCATCGGGACAACGTGACCGGTGATGGGGCAGGAACAAACAAGTACCGATGCCATGACGAGCTCCTGATCGGACGGATGCGTGTTCCCAGTAACCACCCGGTGCCTTGGGAATTTCTGGTTAGACCGCTCCCCCGAAGTACACCTCGACCTCGTGGACGAGTCCGTCCCGTACGCGGGTGGCTTCGACGTTGCGGTAGGTGCGTCCGGTGACGGTGTACTCGTACCGGTGCAGCACGACGCCGTCGGCCTCGACGATCTGCAGGGTTGTTGCCGGTGTATCGAAGTGGTCAGCGGTCGGGAAGCATCGCTCGAGCCAGGTGTCGCGGTCGAGGTGGTCGTCCTGCGGACTGGTGAAGGTGAAGTCGTCCGCCATCAGAGACAAAGCGAGGCGTTCGTCCTGCTCACGGAAGGCGCGCATGAATTCGAGCACGGTGTCCTGCGGCGTACGAGTCATGAGCTACCGGTCGTCGTCGTTAGGCGGGATGCCCGCTCCCCCCAGCCCGACGTCGGTCCGGCGCTGCTGCTCCGGCATCCCAGCGTTGTAGCCGGGACCGCCGGTGACCATGATGCTGCGCTTCCGCGAGTACAGGAAATACACCGCGATACCGATAGCCATCCAGGCGAAGAACCGGAGCCAGGTGCCGCCGGTGAGGTTCAGCATGAGGAAGAAGCACAGCGCGATGGCGATGATCGGCAGCACCGGCACGAATGGAACACGGAAGGACCGCTTGAGGTCAGGACGGGTGCGGCGCAGGATGATCACGCCGAGTGCCACCAGCATGAACGCGAACAGCGTGCCGATATTGACCAGCTCCGCCAGCGTTGACAGCGGCACGAAGGTAGCGATGATTGCGATGACAATTCCGGCCAGCAGCGTGAACCGGTAGGGCGTTCCGAACTTAGGATGCACCGCACCCAGCGCCGGCGGCAGCAGCCGGTCCCGGCTCATCGCGAAGCCCACCCGGGTTTGTCCGAGCAGCAGAATCATAGCGACGACGATCAGACCGATACAGGCACCGATCGCCACCACGTTGCCCATCCAGGTGACACCGACGGCGGTGAAGGCGGTGGCCAGCGGGGCGCCGTCGGCTGGGTCGATGTCGGTATAAGGACGGATCCCGGTGATGATCAGCGAGACCGCCATGTAGAGCACGGTGACGATGGCGAGGGAACCGAGAATGCCGATCGGCAGGTCCCGCTGCGGATTGCGTGTTTCCTCCGCTGTGGTGGCGATGACGTCGAACCCGATGAACGCGAAGAACACCAGAGCCGCGGCCGCGAACACGCCGCCCAGCCCATACACCGTGGGCTCCAGCCGGAAGAGCGTCTCCACCAGCGGCACGTCGAGGACTCCTGCTTCAGAAGGTGCAGTGCCCTCACTCGGCGGGATAAATGGCGACCAGTTGGCCACGTTGATGAAGAAGAGGCCGACGATGATCACCAGCAGCACCACAGCCACCTTGATCGCCGTGACCACCTGATTAATGCGGCTGGACAACTTGATGCCGGTCATGAGCACAACGGTCAGGCCGAGGATGAGCAGCCCAGCCGGTAGGTTCATCACTCCGGTATCGACTGAGGCGATGGCTTCGGGGATCGCGAACGGGGTGCCCTGCAGAACCACGCCGAGGTACTGGCTGAACGACGTCGCCAGAGCCGCAGAGCCAACCGTGAACTCCAACACGAGGTCCCAACCGATGACGAAGGCCACCAGCTCACCGAGCGTCGCGAACGAGAAGGTATAGGCACTGCCTGCCACGGGCACGGTCGAGGCCAGTTCGGCGTAGCAAATCGCACTCAGCCCGGCGACAACACCGGCGATGAGGAAGGAAAGCGCGACGGCGGGACCCGCGTTCGCGCCGGCGGCCTGCCCAGTGAGCACGAAAATTCCGGCACCGATACACACGCCGACGCCGAAAACGATGAGGTCGAGCGCGCCGAGGCTCTTCTTGAGCTGGTGCCCCGGCTCCTCGGTGTCGCGAATGGACTGCTCGATGGATTTCGTACGGAACACACTCATGGCCTGACCCCTTGCTCTGGGACTGTGACTGCTCTCACTTACGTCTGGCTTGAGCACGATTCTATGCCCGTGGACGGGACTTACAACCGGTGGGTGAGAAGGGAGATGCGGGAAGCGTTCGATCGTCCTTCCATTTCCAATGTACCGCTGGCAAGGGGGCTTGCGGCAAGACCCCGGTCATGCCTCACACTGGCTCGGATGCACCCGAACGGTGCACCGTAGAAAGCACGAAGAGGCGGGGTTGAAATGGCTGACGTGATTATCGCCGGAGGCGGTCCAACCGGGATGATGTTGGCCGGTGAGCTCGCTCTGGCTGGAGTGGACGCGGCGATCATCGAGCGCCGCCCGACGTCGGAACTGGTGGGTTCCCGTGCCGGCGGCTTCCACTCGCGGACCATCGAGATCCTCGATCAACGCGGGATAGCCGACCGGTTCCTCGCCGAGGGCCAGCCCGTCCAGGCGGCATTCTTCGGATCCACGATGCTCGACATGAGCGACTTCCCTACCCGCCACCCGTACACGCTCGGCCTGTGGCAGAACCGCATCGAGCGGATCATGGCCGGCTGGATCGAGGAACTCGGTGTGCCGGTCCGTCGCGGGCTGGAGGTCGTCGGCTTCGCGCAGGACGACGACTGGGTCGACGTTCACCTCTCCGACGGCAAGCAGCTGCGCGCTCAATACCTGGTCGGTGCCGACGGCGGACGAAGCACCGTCCGCAAGGCCGCGGGCATCAAGTTTCCCGGCTGGGATGCGACGAGGAGCAGCCTGATCGCCGAAGTCGAGGTGACCGAGGAGACGCCGACAGCTATGCGCATCGACGAGGTGGGCGTCCACGGCCTGCACCTGATGGAGGACGGGCGAACCACTCGCGTAGTCGTGACAGAGAAGCACCTCGGACCGGCAACCGAACCTACCCTGGCTGACCTCTCCACGGCACTGACAGACATCTACGACACCGACTTCGGAGTCCACTCCCCGACCTGGATCTCGCGGTTTACTGACGCAACCCGGCAGGCTGCGAACTACCGAAGCGGACGCGTGCTGCTCGCCGGCGACGCCGCACACATCCATTCGCCCTCGGGCGGTCAGGGCATCGGGCTCGGGATCCAGGACGCCGTGAACCTCGACTGGAAGCTCGCGTTGGTAGTCAAGGGCACCGCGCCGAACAGCCTGCTCGACTCCTATCACGCCGAACGGCACCCCACCGCTGCCCGCGCGTTGAGGCACACGATGGCTCAGGCACTCATGCAGAAGGCCGACCCGCGCGTCGGCGCACTGGCCGACACAGTCGCCGACTTGCTCACGATCGACGAAGCCCGCAAGCGAATAGCAGGACTCATTTCCGGCCTCGACGTTCACTACGACGTCGGCGAAGGCCACCCGCTGCTCGGTCGCCGCATGCCCGACCTCGACATCGTCACCGCCGAAGGGCCGCGGCGCATATTCACGTTCCTGCACAAAGCCCGTCCGGTGCTCCTCAACCTCGGTGAGCCAGACAGTATCGCTGTGGGCCCGTGGGCGGACCGGATGCAGTTAGTAAACGCCAAGTACGACGGCGAATGAACCTTCCGGTGATCGGTCCTGTCAGTTCTCCTACCGCAGTGTTGATCCGGCCCGACGGGCATGTGGCCTGGACGGGAGACGGAACTCCGGCCGGGTTGAAGAACGCACTAGCTAGGTGGTTCGGGTCTGCTCTGGGCTAGTTGGGTGCGTCTTCTAAGAAGGTGACGTCAATTCCAAGCGCCCCGAACATGCCGGTCA
Source organism: Arthrobacter vasquezii (assembly GCF_029455255.1). NCBI lineage: Bacteria > Bacillati > Actinomycetota > Actinomycetes > Micrococcales > Micrococcaceae > Arthrobacter > Arthrobacter vasquezii. Next base: position 72,594 of record NZ_JAROKN010000001.1, read on the forward strand.
GCATGGTTTTGGTGTTATCGGCAGCCTGCTTCCGCAGCTCCGACTCCTCTGCGGCAGCCTCCATCTTCGTTTCGGCGAGCTTGTAGAACTCTTCCTGCTCGGGCGTGTCGAACGCATCCACGATCCTTGTGAAAAGCCCGCGCTCCTGATCGAAGATGTGAGACCGGTCAAAGTCCAGGTTGGGCTTGTCGAGTTTCGCCTCGGGCAGCCGGACAGTCACAGCCTTACCGTCCGCAGACAGCTTCAAGTCCTCGTCGGCGAGTCCGGACAGATCGACGTGTGAGTTGACGGTGCCTGCCGCGACAAACAATGTTCGTTGACCGGAGAGAAACGCAGGCCCCCAGCCGTCATCCTCCTCAAGTTCGACCACCACCTCGAAATTGCCGACCGCGCCGTGGTATTGGCTGATCTCCTGTATGGATTTCAGCAGCACGGGCTGGCTTCGGTCGATCTGGCCCGCCTCACTCTTCTGAAGCCCAGCCACATTTACGGCACCGAAGACTGCGAACACGACAACAATTGCGCAAACCAGCGTGATCGCGCCGCGTTTGAAGAATTTGATGATGATCGGCCCCTTCAGCCCTTGAAACGCCCAGGGGTCGTTCCTGTCTTTTCGCCCATCCAACGGGTGCCGGATGGCGGATTCAGGCTTAGTGTAGCGCCTAAGTTCAACTCGGCTAAGGGCCCCGCGCATACAAGGCCAACGCGAGCCTTGATTGCTCTCACAATTACGTATTACGATATAGCCATGAGTGCAGAAGAGACGATCAACGGCGTGCCGGTCTCCGAAGACCAAATCGGGAAATGGGCAGCCGAGGCCGAACCCGGTTACGACGTTGAAGCATTGAAGAAACGTAGCCGCGGACGCCCGGGGCGGGGCGCCGAGCCCTCACAAGTCGTAGCGCTTCGTCTCACTTCGGAGGAGCTCGCCGCTATCGACGCTCGGGCGGCAAAGGAAGGAAAGACTCGTTCCGAGGTCATCCGCGAAGCGCTGACCACTTTCGCTGCATGAAGGTTCACGAATCCGCGCTCAATCAGGCGCATGAACATTTCGGTGATGTGATACCCGATGCCTAAGGGTGGCGGAAGCGAAGGTCGCGAAGGGTGGAGCGCGAACGGACATCTCGACGGACGAAGTCGCCCACACCCTCTGGGTGCTCACCTCCTATCAGTACGACCTTCTGGTGGCGGAGGCCGGGTGGTCAGAGAAGCGGTACCGCGCATGGCTGGAACGAGTGGTTGTCGAGGCGGTGCTGATGTGACCATCCATCCGAATGGTGGGAAGGAACTGACGCTGACCCGGAAGCCTTCGCTGTCCGGTTGCTGCAGAGAGCCGACGTCATCGATTCAGTCGACACTCGGCCGGACTTACCAGAGCTACCTAACAGAACCGACACTTTTGACAGCAACCGGACCGCAGAAACTTCAAACGGTCTCGTAGTGACTGCTAGTGGGAACGGGTGGCTCCAGGCCGTTGTCTCGCAAATACTTCAGTGCGCGTTCGATGGCGTCGATCTTTCGCTTGAGCTCTTTGAGCGCTGGGGCCGATTCATCCGAAAATTCGTCGAGCCGCTCATGTTCCCGTCGCACTTCAATTTCGGTCTCAACCAGCACCCTCCAAAGGCCGAAATCCGGCTCGAGGTGCTGTAGTTGGCGAAGAATTGCCGCAGCCAGCTGCCGCTGGACAACCGCTTCTAGCGTTTCCGCGGTGGTCCCAGGACTGGCTAGGCTGAACGCGATGCCGCCCCCGCCCGCCGTGATGAGGCTACCCGCGGTTATTAGCCCCCCGATCATCCCACCGGGCCCGAAGCTTGCCAGTGCACTGGTGATCACTGCGGCTCCAGCAAGACCTGCGCCTGCGGCAAGGGCCAGGCCACCCGTCGCCAAAACAATCGCTGCCGCCCCAGCGCCAAGAGCACCCCACCTGATCCAGTTTGCCCCGCGGCCTCCGCTCAGGGCCTCCTGCGCACGCTTTGCGGCCGTGAATACATCGGCACCATACTGGCTTCCCAATCCCATCTCTGCGCTGAGATCTTGCATGGCCTCCCGCCATCTGTCCTTCGAGATCGAAATCTCAAAGGGCCGAATGACGTTCTCGGCCGCGAGGACCGTCAATAGGACGACAGCTTCCTCCTTAGCGATATGGGCGCTCGGAAGCGGCTCCGGCAGCGTGGAGTCAGGATCGGAGAGGTCGAATGCGAGAGCTGCGACCGCCGACGGCATCATCCTGCCTTCTCTGGCATTCCGTCTCCTGATGTCGTCGACGACGGCGGCTTGCACTTGTCGGAGCGCGCCGGAGAAGCGATCCCGTTGGTCGCCTTCGAGTTTCATCCTCGCGAGGTGCGAGTACCTCAACGCCAGCAGAGCGAACACTTCCGGGGCGTCCATCGGGATGTCGAAACCCTTGTTGATGTCCGCGAGCTCTTTCGACCTGGATCCGAACAGAGCGAAGCCAATGGCTGCGCCTACAGCGTCGTCGCTGAGGTATTCCACAGCATTGTGGACGCGAGGGCTCATTCTGGTTTGTATTCGGAAATCAATCATCCAGGAGAAGACAGATGACACACCGCGGTGGGCGGCCACAGGGTCGCGACCGTTCCAGAAATTCACCCACCATGCCAGGTTCGTTGGCGGTTCCTTCAGGGTCTCCCGGAGTTTGTCGATGTCGAACTTGCCGTTCGCCAGCGGGCTCCCGATCGTCACCATGCCCGCAACATCGAGGCCGACAGGCAGGCGTCGCACTATGTCGGCGGCGATTACGGAGCCGAGGCTATGACCGACAATCACTATCCTCCCCGACTCCGGCAGCTTGTTAAGAACGCGATTCAGCACCTGCGCGCGAATCTGCGGATTACTCATGTAATTGCGCGCTTGTATGAAAGGGGCCAACCCGACAGCGAAGTTGACCACAGCGTCACCTGCGATATGACCGTTGCCTCGATCGTGACGACCCAACCTAAACTCGAGAGCTCCGATCCGACGTTCGAAGTCCCGGCGGTTCTTCTTAGCCGCGTCGCGAACAGGCTGCTTAACCGTCAAGGGTGGAAGTGACTCGTTGTCATCGAAACCCTTCAGTGCGTGCGCATACTTAGGCGAAATCACGCGCACCGAGTCCAGCTCAGGGAATCCAAGGCGGCCCAGAACGTCGGCGAGGCCTACCCTCCAGTTGTCTTCTTGGTCGCCATCTCCAACGCCATGCAGGAAGAGCAAGATCGGTTCATTCGACAAGAAAACTCCATTCGTTGCCCGCCACCTGGGCAGGGACACGCAAGGCTGAATGCACGAGACTTTTTGGCAAGCTTAGCGATTCAAATCGGAACTACCTGCGAGGGACACCTTGAGGTAGCGCGAGTCGACATTACTTACATCCCAAAATTTTGCCCAGCGGCTTATGGGATGGTTCCCCTCACGGGCCGAGCAGGTCCACTACGGAACACCGGCAGCCCGTTCCGCGGCTTTCAATGTATGGGAGAAGCGGTTCACAGCGAGCTTATAGTTGGCTGAAATACCAGCGGTTCTCTCCTGCTCGGCGGCACGCATAGCCCTGATCATGGCCGCAGTAGGTGGGAAAGAGGCATCAGACATCATCGGAAAATCGAACTGTCGCTGAGGGTCCAGCTCATAGGTGAGCCAGCGCCGCTTCAACAGATCGTGACGGGCCGCAGTTGTCCCGTGCTCGGTGACATCCGATAAGGAGAGGTTCGCCAACAACTCGGTGTCCGCACCAGTTGACTGGGACACTTTCGCGACAGCCTCGATGTGGCGACCAAGTGCCTCTTCCGTTCCCAAGGTCGATAGGGAAACGCCCTCATGGGTGAGCTGTGAGTTGAACTGGTAGGCGCGTATCTCCGTCGGCGTCATGCAGTCCAGCTCACTGGAAGCCTTCCGAGAAATCTCTCGGGAGCCATACCGGGTTGCTACGCTGCTACGAGGGATGGGGTAGAGGTACTTGCCGCCGGCGAAGCCAGTAACGACGGCTATCCAAAACACCAAATCAGGAGAATCCAAGGAGACTGCCGCGACGGCGGCGCCCACCGTACATGCAGCATGACCACCTGTGAAAACCATCTTGGTTCGGCCAAGCCGGTACACACGGCGGGGAAGATCCAGTTGTTTTTCGTGGAAGGCCTTGAGCCTGTCCACCCATTCACCAGCCTTATTCACTAGTCACGCTCCTTGGTAATGATGATCACGGCACTCCAATCGGCGCGAACACCGGAGACGTGGAGTGTCTCGCGCCCGGCCCTCGGTCAACCCTGACGCCGGTGGAAGACTTGATTGGGCAAGGCCCTCACTCACCAAAGATACTTTGCCGAGAGTTCACGGTGATGCAGACGATAGCTTCGGTCCAGTCACCACCATTGGTGGCGGCACTCGGCGTTCTGGCAGGCCCACTCAGGCACCCCATGCTCGACCTTGCCCGTCGCCGTGTAGACACGCTGTTGATATTCGATGCAGCAACCCGCAAAGTACGTTTCGGGCGACTCTTCATACGCATCCGGACCAACCATCCCGTAGGCAATCGGCCATGATTCGCCACCGCATACCGGGCACTTCTTGAGCCGCTTCCGCCGCGGCTTCTTCTCTGCTGGTTCCATGCGCACACCATACGGTTCGGCACTGACAATGTTGTGATTGCAGCATTTCACGAGCGCGACTCCCACCATCGCGGCCGCCCGGACGGCTTCTTCGAGGTGAGGTGCCAGCAACGACAGCGCTGGCATGGATAGACCGCAACCGGAACCTTGCTGCGCGTGGTATTTCGGCGGGCGATCGCGTGAAGAGCGCAGCGGGCTGTCCGGACGGACGGGTGTTTGAATTTGGTGCAGTCGGCCATGCGACAGTCCTTTTCAGAAGTAGTCGCATGGGTCTATACCCGCACTTGGACGCCGCTTATCTACGGACGGCCCGTAATTCACTCGAAGTGATTGGTCACAACATAGCCGAGACAGGCAGTGCTCAGCAACCGAAACTACTCACTGCAGAGTCGGCTGAGCGCCTCAACCAAATGCTGCACGTCCCCATCGGACAGGTCCGACAGCCGCACGTTCGGCCGCCTGTTCGAATAGGAACCGCGGAGAGTTTGGGCCGCGCTATGCGCGACAGAAACCGACCCGAGTTGATCAAGGAACTCTTCGAATCGTCGTTTGGCCTCGACATCCCGGTTAAACGCCGCCGCGCCACCCGTGAAATTGAACTCGATGGAGGTTGAGTTCCCGGTGTAGTGATACACGTAGACCGTACCGACAACGTCGCCTGACGGAAGCACTATCTGCAGCCCGCCTGCCGGTACGTCCGACTTGATACCGACCGACGATCCCACGAATGGAATGTCCACCTCCGCAGCGCCATCAACCAACGCCTCAAAGCGAGCCAGGTTGCCGGCGTCGTTCTCTTCGACCCAGCGACGATTCTGCTCGAGCGTCCAACGCTCCTTGTTCTTTTCTGCGACCGCGATCTTCTCTTCGGCCAGCTCCAACCCATACGTGCGCGGTATCAGTACTTCGACCCCAGACCCATACATTCGCGTGTACTCGACAGCAATCACCGATGTCTGTGGCCCAGACATCGCGTTGAGATACCCAACCATGCGCTTCAGCGACGAGTTGATCGCGTCTACGGCAAGCACAATGCGGAAGCACCCCTCACGCAGATTCCCACCGACCGCGTCGCGGACTTCCGGATCCCCGAACGTATCTTGCAGCGTTCGCTTCCTGCCAAGCTCCCAACGACGCTCGAACTCCTCAATGTGCATGTTGAAGAAGCCCGATGCGTAGTCGAACATCTGGCCCACGATTACTCTGCGGATGTCCTTATTGGTGGCGAGCTTGCATTCCACGAGGGTCAGAGTGCCGGCCGGATCCACGACGACGATGTCAGCCGGCCCTGCACCCGACTGAAATTCGCGACTGGCGACCGCTCCAGCGCCAACACCGGGAATCAATTGCGGGTGCTCAACGAGGATTCGCTGGAGATCCGCTTCGTAACCGAAACCGCGCTCAACCGGTTCAAGCCATTGTCCACCGTCAGTGCGCACCAATATCTCGCTCATGACCAACTCCGTCTCACAAAGCTCTGGTTAACCCACTGTGAGCGTCATGAGGGAGGAGCACAACCATGCGATGGTCACCGGGAGGAGATGGAAGCCTTACAGCGGCACAGGCGATGCCGAGGTGCTCTGGCAATCTGGTATTACTCCTCAGGAAGTCTTACTCGGCGGGGTCGTCGTTCAAGACTTTCAAACCCTTCCGCTTGCCATCCATCCACAGAGCAACGTCCATGATGCGAAGCCCCGACAGTTTCTCCGGTGCACCGGACTTCCGGCGGATGGTCTCCAATCGCTGGTGTAAATCGTTTCCATCGGCAAGGGCCTCGTGCCACACTTGCCACTGGCAGCCGGAGTGCTTGAGCCCCATGAGCGGGCCGACTACCGAGTCATAGATGGGTATCAACTTCGGACGCTTCCGCGCCAAAATTTTGCTCGCCGTGGTCTGGCCGACACCCCACTTGCCGTGCCGCTTCCCCCGAACCAAATCCCACAATTCGGTGGCAGGGCTGTCCGGCGCGTTAAGCACTTCGATATCTGCGTCGGCGAGATCCAGGTCGGTCGGAATAGCTTCAAGCAGCTCCGACACACGGGCCGCATGTGTCTCGAGCAAACCAATCGCTGCCTGCGGTTTTATCTCAACTGAGAGAAAGGAGACGGCGATCAGGTCATCAGCGGTCACCTTATTCGCTATTGCAGGAGCATCGCCTCCACCAGCCCAATCGTCGAAACGGCTGCCGCTCCGCGGCCGTCCGTGTTTGAACGTGTCCTTGTAGTATGCGCGCACCAGGTCCGCCGCTGCATCGGTCTGCTCTGCCTTGAGAATGTCGGGTAGACCCATCATCACTCCTTTCGTAGACTTCCAAACTTCCAACCTCGCTCCTCGTACCCGCTGACCCTAGCCGACCCAGGTGACCCCGCGCGCCCTGCGCGCCGGAACACTATCGGACGAGCCCCGACTCTTCAATACGCAGCTTCCCCGCCAGCAGCGCATCCCGTACAGCTTCTTCGAGTCGTTCACCGATTCCTGTAGTAACCCGCTTCCCGCCAAACGTTCAGACGTGACCCCTTCAGATTTTCCCACTCGAAGCCGTGCGCGTCCCGGCAGATCGCCACGGTCTGCGTTGAGCCTGCCATTCTGTCCAATTCGCTCGCCGCCGACGAAATAGATGGACGGCTCAATGGTTGCGAAGCACTGCTGCACTCGCCGAGAGCAAATCGGCATGGCTCAGCAGCTGGCCAGCGTAGCCCTCAGACATCGGGCAACAGTCAAGCAGTGCAGATTTGCGCTTGGTTGAGATCAGCTACTGCAATCGAACGGATTAGCGCTTCTATCCGTTTCATGACGCATATCGGAGCCAGCTACAGCGGCTCTCGCCTCTGGGCGGAGAAGTTGTCCCTCACCTCGCCGAGGAAGGCTTCGATCTGGGCTAAGAGAACAGGATTGGCCCTGACTTCGCACTCCCAGACGTCGAGGTGGTTCCAGCCCAATTCCTCCAACTGTGTTCGCTGCTTAGAGTCGCGCTCCTGATTTCGACGCCGTTTGTCGGACCAGAACGCGGTATTAGATTTCGGTAGGCGGCTCCCCACCGGACAGTCGTGCCCATGCCAGAAGCACCCGTTCACGAAGATGACCTTTTTCCTACCCGGGAAAACTAAGTCTGGCCTCCCTGGTAGAGACCTATCGTGGAGACGATAGCGATAGCCATCAGCGTGTAAAGCGCGCCTGACCTGCAGTTCCGGCTTGGTGTCCTTGGATCGGATCTTCGCCATGTGAGCACTGCGCTGCGCCGAGGTCATGAAATCCGCCATCAAAAAAGCTTACCGGTCGCCGACTCCGCCGACGAAGGCTCCGATCAGCTTCATTCAGGTATGCGGTGCAGCCACCGTTGGTTTTCTACCTCAGGATCAGGAAAATAACAACTCGTGCAGCCTGCGCCCAATAGCAAGGGCGAGCCAAGGTGATACCGCATTCCCCACCTGAGAATACTGCGGAACCTCAGTCCGTCGCCTATCGGAACCGGTGGTCTCCTTGCCGAGAAACTCGAAGTCGTCCGGGAACCCCTGGAAGCGGGCCATCTCTCGAACCGTAAAAACCCTTGGCTCCAGCGGATGCACATAATCGTCTGGAAGGGTTACGACTGTGCGAGCAGGCTCTCCCCAGGCGAGAACCTTTTGGGAGTGCTTTCTCGTAGCTAAACTTTGCGCGAGGTCGATAAGGTCATCGAGAGATTCAGCCAAGCGAACGCCATCTGGTGATATCGCTGGCAGCGGTGCGTTCAATAAGCGGTGCTTGAGCAGCAGCTTCGATTCGGTCTCTGGGAGTCTGGCGGCTTGGCTCAACATGCGTTGATCGAGGCGGTTCAGCGAAAGGTACTGGTACAAGCGGAACCTTTGTGTCGTTCGATCATTGTGCCTACGCCGAATGTGGTTCCCTGCGTTCTCGCCGGGACCTTTCCTCCCGTACTTGAACGCGGCGGAAAGCGATATCGCGTAGTCGCCTAAGCCAGCAGGGTCACTATCCCGCAACATTAAGTCTCCAACGGCATCACCCACAGATCTCATCTCGGACATCAGGCTCGTGGGCCTAGGTGCCAGTGCTGGAATGTCTTCACCGACTTGGTCTACAAATCCTGAACGCCAAGTTTCATTCGTTGCTGTCACGCCCCGACCAGCAGCAACGTCACTCCTAAGGGCGATAATAAGCAACCGAGGCCGGTGCTGGGGCGCTCCGTAGTGAACGGCATTCACGTGGACACCCTGAACTACATAGCCATCGCCCGTCTCAGTAAGGGCTTGCTGCAGCTGATGGAAGGAAGACAAATCTCCCGCGGCGAAGCTTCTGTCCATGCCGACCACATTCTCAATGACCACTGCTCGCGGTCTGGTCGCACTGACGAACTTCAGATATTGCCATGGAAGCTCATTCCGAACGTCGGCAGGATTGCGCCTCCCAGCTAATGAGAAGCCCTGGCACGGGGGCCCCCCGACGACAAGATCCAGTCCGTTCGCTCGAATGTCATCCATAGCCGCCACGTTCGCGAGCAGAACGCCGAGCTCCCGCACGAGTAAGCGGGCAGCTATTTGATTATCCTCACCGGAGGCTACGTATCGTTCCCATTGCCCAACATCGGACGCATCCCCTAGGAAGTTGTGGTAAAACGTACGTGCAGCCATATCGGATTTCTCGACGGCTAACACCAACTGGCCGCCAGAACGCTCGATACCTAGGGAGAGGCCTCCGCAACCGGAGAATAGATCAACGTATTTCATAGGGCTCCTATTCTCTCCCACCTAAGCACGTGCTTCCGACATCTCGTCCCTCCGCCCCAGACTGCGCGTCACCTCTGTAGGACAGAACCATCTGGTGTGCCTGGCAGGCTGACCCCTAGCTACTTGTCATTGCGGCCGGCCTCCTCGCCACTGATGAGCTTGAAGAACGGCACTTCTTCAATGAACTTTCCTGAGAAATTCAAAGAGCTATACAGCGCGTGGTGCACTTTCTGATTCGAGATCTTCCCCGCAATTTCCGCTGTTACGTTTGGCAGCCCTAGCTGCTGAAGCTCCTTCAACGTCACAGAAGGAACCTTGTGCAGAAACCACGTCAGCAGTGGCTGCCCGTAGTTACGTCCGTCCTTTCTGAAATGATCGAGGTACTGTGACGCAAGAATAACGCCGAACCCGAACTCCCGGCCCTGCAGCATTAAGTTCATTAGTACGGGGAAGTTGTACTTCATTATGTTGACTGCTTCATCTACGAGCAGGAAGGAATTTAGCCTTCTTAGTTGAGGAGAGCTCCCCATAAACGGCCACTTAGTGGCATTGAGCATGTAGTCGTAATACAGATTCAGGAACAGAACCACCAGGGCGTTCTTGCCGTTATCATCTGTGCCGAAATTGTTAAGGGCCACGATGACTACTTTGTCCGCCATCATGTCCTGGAATGACACCATCTCGCTTGGATCGTCGCTGAAAATTTCCCCAAGTATGAACGGTTTTAGGATAGACGTTACTGCATCTGGCTTCTGGTCTTCGCTGTACGCTGCCAGAACTTCAGCTAGCGTCGGAGGACCACCCTGCTTCTCCTTATAAAGATTGACGATGGAGGTGACCAAGCGATCCGTTTGGACCGGACCGATGTTGCCGTAGATCTTATCGAGCACGTCAGCGAATTGCTGCGCACGTTGGTATGCCGCGAGTGGGGAGTAGCCTTCGCGGAGAGCAAAGATGTTTATCGGAATGCGATAAGGTTTCAGCACCTTGCCGCCGACGGCATCCAAGAAATCGGGGGTTTGGAAATCCCTTTTGTAGTCGAAAACAAGCATCGACAGCGGCGTTTCCTGATTTTTCCGGCTCTCCTCCCGCAACTGATAGATGAGAGCTTTCAGTAGCTGAGTCTTTCCTGTGCCGAGGTCACCAACCACGCCGATATTCATCTGGTTCAATTCGGTATTGCTTGGCCAGTACTCCGCCGTAGAGTCTCCGAGTGTCCCCAGAACGCGTCCAACGCCGAAACGAACGCCAGCACCCCGGATGCCACCGTCGAAAGTGAGATCACCAGCTCCGTTGCTCCGTTCGTCTTCTTGCGTGCCATCCACCTGCTCGGATATCGGAGGTTCTGTCACGGAAGCAGGTTGGTCCCCTTCCAGTGGGGAAACATTCGTATATACGAGGCTGTCTCCATCATGCTCAAGATGATGATCAGCCGCCGCTTCGACAGTCTTGGATAACTCCCCCTGCATCTGCATCTGCTTGTGCGGATCAGGAGGGCTCACTTCTTCTGGTGAGCGAATCGTCAGGAGCGGGTCGATGGGATTCTCGAGCGACCACTTAATGAGGCCGTTCCATTCATGCACCAGTTTGCTTTGCGAGTCTGTGACTGCCTCGAAAGCGTGCCCTGCGTTCGCGGCGAGAAGACCGAACCCGGCTCCAGGTGATTCCCCGTCTGACGCCAGCGAATGAACGGCTCGAAAGTTCTCGCCCTGGGAGGTGGTGGCTTCATGCTTGAAGTAGCAAATCAAAGGCTGGCCAGTTCGCACTTTGAAGTTTCCGTTAACTAAGTTGTCTAGATGCCTCGCCAGAGCTTCGGGCTCGGCGCTGCCCCCTGGGCGCAGACGTATGGCCGCTTCGATTAGTGCGGCGAGCCCATTAGACCATAGTGCCTTATCAGCTGAATTACCGGCGTCGATACAACTCGAACTTTCACTCACACTGAGTAGCAATTCTTGCGTTGCTCGCACCTGATCCAACGGTTCATTCATTGCTGCGTCGGAGGGACCAGGCAAGTTGCCACTAGTGTCATCTGAGCCCAAACCATAAAATTTGATCTCTATTGGGGAAAGTGTGACACCCTCATCATTCAGGCGAACGATCAAAAGGTCCGCGCGACGCATCTGCGCGGAATGGTTCGTTCCCCGCGCCAAGGCCCTAAGGAAATTGTCGCAAGCGTCGATAGGCAATACGTAAGTGTTTTCAGCCTCCTCCGTGAGCCGGTTCATGAGAGCGAAGGCCAAGTAGAAACCTAGTGCGCCGGAAGCGTGGGTACCACCCATCGCCAACAGAGAAGATAAGCCAACCCCACGAGCGCCTAATTGGCCAAGCAAGTCGTCCAGCACGTCCTCGGTCACGCTGCCGCCTTGTGCCTTCGAGAGCATCTTCTTAATCTGGGCACGGAAACTTCCTGGCACTCTGGCCACGGACACGAACGGGCGTCGCTCCAGCAGCGGGACGTCCGCCGACGCATCTAGGAAAGGCGGGCGCCATTCCCACAACATCTGACTGCCACCGCTCGAGTGCTGGACGATCTCGGCCATCGCGCTTGGATTCATTAGCGCTTCGCCAGACACCGTCCAATCCGCCGAATCGTTCACCAAGTTTGCCTTGAACAACTTTGAGATGATCTGAGGGCTACTCGCGGCGCCTTCGACTAACCGGAGAGCCCGCGAAAGGGGCTCCCATCCAGTTTCCGGACGAAAAGTGGGATGCGAACTCGATGTGGATTTTGATGAGCCATTGCCCGTGACGGCTTCAAAGCGACGCAGAGGCGCATGCCCCAACACGCCAAGGTTTCGCCCTTGGCCCGATTGAACCTCAAGGTGCACGCCCGCATCTTGAAGGATACGTATATTGCACCTCTTCATGTTCGAGCTATCGGGGGCGTACCGCGACCAAGTAAGCGGAATGCCCTCCGCGGAACGCACCAGCCTAGCCATCTTCTCCCGAGGTGGCTCACCCGAACGACGATTGGAGTCCCAAATACGGGCCCCTCCGATTAGCGGGACATCAGGCCTCCCTGTCCATGCTTCGATTTCTCTCAGGACAGCATCATCGACTTCGTGAAGGCGGATTGACTCTGTGGAGGCGGACAAGTCGATGGTCAGCGTTGAAACGTGAGGGTTCATTTGACGGTAGCTACGTAAAGCAGCCGCAACGGCAGTCGCGTTCAGCCCGCTTGCCGCACTGCCAGGGGCTGGTCGATCGCCAACGTTATCAGGGGCCTTGAGCGGCTCCGCACCCTCGATCGAGGCTCGAACCAACATCGACCATCCTAGAAACAGCTGGTCATCACCCGTTTCCATCGGCACCGCAAGCATCCGGCCACTGGACATTTCCTTAGGGCCTAGAAGGGGAAAATTCCACCCTTCGACGGTTCCTGCAAGGTGCTCGGACCAAGCGGATTTCCACAATACGGATTCGACCCCCGCCAGCCACGCCAATCTGACGGGGTGCAGGGGACTAAGTAGAACTGCAGAGCATTTCGCAGCCGGTTCTGTCTCCCAGACACTGACGCTGAAAGGGTACGCGGCCCAGAAAACACCAGCAGGATCTCCGATCCAGCGAGCCTTCTCGACGAGGTCTGCATAAGCCGTCAGGTACCGCTTCAGTTCCAGTTCACGGTTTTCCCACAGATGCCGCCAGGAGGTTTTAGAAGGCCATTCAACGTACCCGGCGCCGTCGACGTCGAGGGTCTGCATAGCTCCCAACGGATCCAACTCTTTCAGCGCGGCACGGAATTCCTCCGCCTCAGCAGATAAGAGCACCTGATCGGGTATCTGGAAGTCAGTGATGTTCGCCCAGATCGTGGCCGTATTGCCGTTCATCAACAAGCCGCTTCTGGCGCTCAGGTCCTCCAGCGGGAACGCCCTGTCTGCCGGCATCGCTACGTGCCCCATGCACGTAGTCCAGTCCTTGCCGAAGACCTCTTCGGTGAGGAGCGACTCGTACATGCCTCGAAGAGATTGGAGGACGGTCGGATCCGGCCGATCCTTCGACACTCTGTTCTTATTCACTGCGGCGACGATGGGCGACTGAGGGGCCTCGCGACTCTCCGCTGCGCGAATCTCGAACGTAATGCCACCTACTACAACATTTGCCAAACTGACGGGGCTGGCATCTACCGCGAAGATGCCAGCCCGCCCATTCAGCAGTTGCATCTCCGATCCCTCGTAAAGGGGCGCATCCTTGAAAGAGGGACCGCAAACGATGTAGCGATACTGGGCTGCCCTTCCGTCCAAGGTGGCCCCAAAAATTCCACCCTCTGGGCTGGAGCCCACGTACTTCGGTTTTCCTGCTGCGCCCTTTGCCTTCAGGGGCAGGTATAGCAGTCCAGCGGAATCGATCGGCGCGAGGAACAAGTCGAATGACAGTGAAGCGTTCACTCGGCCTGAAAGAACGTCCCCTGCAGGTAAGTTGAGCTCAAAATGTATAATCCGAGACGGACTCTTGTTGCCTTCTCGCCGAATACGGCCAGTGGCCCACAGAGCACCGTAGCCGTCCAATTGCAGATCACCAGACCAGCTTGTCTTTGCCGCTTTAGTGGTGAAAGTAAGCCCCGTGGACTCAAGTTCATGAAGCGAAGGAAGCCCCGTGACGGGGATGCGCAGACGGATCTCTTCAGACGAGGCGCCATTGAGGTCGTCGTCGGGTACGGCAATTGCGACCGCAGCCGCGCCGGAATTACTCGGCCCGATAGTAGTAAGTGGCCTGCCGACGGAATCAGTTATCTCAAGGCGTGCCTTTGCAAAGTCCTCCCCCAAAGGTTCGACGAAGTCGCGATCCGTCAGGGCGCTCAACACCTCTGTGACGTCGGACCCGGGAGGGGAATAGTTAGCGAGGGCAACGGCTTGGTTGTCATCGGCAGCCATCTGGCTATCGATTCGCGACCAATCGATATCTTCGAGCGAAGCGACTCCCGGTTCGCGGCCGGGGATCTGGTTCAAAGCCTTTGCAGTTGCCGTGATCGTCCCTTCATCCGCCCAGTAGGACTGAAGGGCCTCGACAAACTTCTTCGCCGAATACTTAGAAGGACCTGACCCGAGCGGCCGTGGTAGGCGAAAAGCGGCATAGGTATAGCGCTCGAAGACCTCATCAACTGACAACTCCGGTGTTGCGAGCTTCGCGGTGCGGATTTTCTCAACAAGCCGAGTAAGTCCGATCCCGACGTGCCGGAACCAATAGGTATTCCAGCTTTCAGTGCCTTGGCGTAGCTCCTTGTGGATGCCGGTCAGAAGAACAAAGCAATCTGTAAGCCTTACACTTGCAAGCTTTGTATCCCAGCCATTCGTCGTGTCAATTTCAGTCAGATCCGCAACTTCCGCGATAGCTGCCTCGGCGACGGCTTGCAGTGATACCTCTTGGGCAGCGCCCTCGGGAAAATTTTGACCCAAGACTTCCCGGAAGGCCTGCACGAAAGATGCCAGATCGGGATGCTTACCAATAACTACTGCAAGTCGGTCATCTTGGCGGTACTTGATGGCGTTTTGAGCGGACACGCGTATACAGCGCGCATCGTCGCCATTCTCTTCACCTGCCGAAACAAGAATCGCGTAGGGCGGGACAGCCGGACGCAGCTGATTTGACCGTTCGACAATAGCGGCAGCGGTCTTATCATCTATCCCCTCGGGAAGGTATGCCGCTGTCAGCGTGTCCAATGAAGACAAGCAACGCCCCAGTACGGAACCAAACAATTCCAACTCCACAATGTCTCCTAGAAAGCACTTTCGATGATGACGCCGCGATCGGCATCCGCGCTGCCACGCGCCAGACCTGCTTTTTCGAGTAGCTGAATCAGATCGCCGGCCTCTGGCTTCAGCCCTAGTTCCTCTAGGCTCAGCATCAGTGTGGCCACATCGGAGGATCTTCCGGGTCCCTCACATGCAAGGCTGGCGACTACAGCCATCCACTCCGTCCCAGGTTCCACTGTCAAGAAACGCCCACTTGAACGCAGCAGTCCGTAATAGTCCGCGAATGGTCCCCCGGCGTCGCGCGTGAGCAGAGCGTATTTGACGGCCTCCCATGTATTTGCGGCGGATTTTTCGGCGCTGCCCAATGCCAACGTCAGGAGCACGTTAATGTCCTCATCGGCAGACATCGCCGCTAGCGCTGTGCCGAAATCCCCGCGAGCTGCCGAATTTGAGGCCAGCCAGTCTTCGAGAATTTTCCGGATCTTGTAGCCACGGTGCACACGCCAAGAAAGCAGAGGAGCCACATCTCTCACTGCGATCGATGAGCGACTCGACTTCCATGGGAGGATCTCCGGCACCTTCGCGCGGACATCACTCCATTCGCCGGGCTTTCCGCTCAGGACCCACCGAGCCAAAGCTTCGTACCAAGCAGCCTCCCAAAGGAAGCCCTGTCCAAGCGCGAGGCGGAGTACGGTGGTCGCCCAGTCAACCCAAACTCTGGCAGGAAGCGCCTCTACCCATTCGTCGCTGGTCAGCTTCCGCCATGCCTTGGCAAACCAAGAAAACGGCGTGCCCTCGAACAAACTCTCCTGATTGACCGGCGCCATCTGGACCAACTCAGGATCGATGTCCTCTATCCGTTCGGGATATCCCCCTCCAAGAAGTGCCGCTTTCGTCGCCTTATCGATGACAGACAGCAGGGGATCTATCTCGCAGCGTTTATTAGCGGCACTAAGCCAGAGGCGGGCAGCTGTAGTCCTTGAATCGTCTTGAAGACCCAGCCGAAACAGCGACTCGAGGATTCCCCCCAGATCTGGAGGGTTTTTGGTGCGTTGAAATCCGCGCATATCCTGCAACAACGCAAAAGCAGGCGTGATAGGACTCGCTGCTTGGCTTTTGCTCTTTTCTGCCTGCACTCCAGCGACGCTATTCAAAACTGCGACGGCCACATCGATCTCGTTTGTTGCATTATTCGCAAGTCCGAGAGCGCCCAGCTCGTGAACGAATTCAGCCAGTTTCTGACCTTCCGGGGCGGTCGATTTCACCTTAAGTGTCCGCGTCCCGGACGTCTCCGACCTGAACATGTACCCCACTGGGACGCCGTCTTCGCTTATCTCCTTTGTGCGATGGTCGTGGACCCGCCAGGCCAACGAGGAAATGAAAGCCTCGGGCACCGACACATATTGAGGGCGGTTCAAAGGAAGGATGATTAGGGTGGCCGCAACCATCAGTACCCTCCAGACACGGTCATACTGAAGTCCGACGCACCGACTACAACACGGTAATTGGCGTGATTCAGTTGGTTGGGGATCAAGCGGGCTGCTCGAAACCTCTCCAATCGAGGTGAAGTGACATCAGTCATTTCAGTTACTCCCGCGTGCTCCTGTCCGCAGGCCAGAGCTTCCCTAACGAGCGGAAAGTCCAGCGGCATTCGAGAGATTTCCTTCCCTTGTTCGCTAAGGATGAGGAACAAAGCTTCGGAGTTTCGAAACGTCTTCATCTCGACGTCACCGGTCTTGAGCGCGAGCTTGGGTTCAGACTGCACCCCAACGATCGGGTCGGTACGGCTCGCTAGGATAGGAATCAGCGACGCGGACTCAATGTCCCCCGGTCGCCGCTTCGGACGAAGTAGCGTGCGGAGGCCGAAGCCAAGCTCATCGGGAAGATTCGGACTCAGATACCAAGCTTGCGTCCACGCCGCCACTTGCGGCCTGAATGCGGGTATCCCATTGGCGACGCCATATAAGCGGCCAAGGTATCCTCCATACCAAGAGATGAAGGCGTAGCGATCCTTATCTCCGATCTTGGGGCTACGCATCGCATCGACAAACGCTCCGTCGAGCGTTCTATCAAATTGAGTCAATATGTCCGAGAAGGGATCCTGCCCATCTAGGTCGTTCTCGAGGCTCTCCAACGGCGAGCCGTTTGTGACCGGACCGGCAAAAGAGTCCGCCAACGGGGTTGCCCATCCCGATTCCCAACTTTGGTCGAAGCGTCCTGGAATAGCGTCACGCATAGGATCAACAAAGTGGGTGAGTTTCGTGATGGGATTACCCAGAGGATCGAAACTAGCCGTCCCGGGGTTGCGGCCGCCGAAGATAGCTTGAGAAAACCGCAATCCGGCAAGCACCTGTAGATCCTTGAACCGAAGCACCGAGTCATTCTCGGTTGGTTGCAGACGCTGAATCAGGTGGCGAAGGTCGTCTCGCGCCACCTGGTCCGGCGCGTCTCCAAGAACGCAACGCGTGACCATTCCCCATATTTCACGGAAAGTCATGCGCTGCCCGGAAGAGAGCTCAGCTCCGCGGACTACCGTCATGATCCCAGCACGAATGCGGGAAGAGCGGAGTGACTCGATGTTCGCCCTAACCGGATCAATTAGTGAGTCTGAATCATCAAGTAACCCGTGCGAGACGAGTTCAGTCACCTGGCTGAACAAATCACTTGCCGGGGTAGGAAGATCCAGGGAAGTACGCTTAGCAAAGTCAGCGATGAAATACGGTTCAGCCTTGAAAACCGTCATGCCTTCGTCATTAGGCACGAGGTTCACCTTAGGACGCCGCTCAAGCAGCGAGCAGACGTCGACGAACACGACTAAGACGCTAGCGACAATGTCCGGCCCATCGAATAGGTGGCCCGCTCGCAGATAAGGTTCGTCGCAGTCAGTACGTACATTCCAGTTCGATTGGCTAGGAGCGTCGCCGGCCAACCAGCGAACAAGGGCTTGGCCGGCAGTGTATTCAAAAGTTGGCGTACGAGAGATTGGGGCTGATTCGTCAATCAGAATTCCGCGATTGACGCAAGCGACCAAATGCCTCGAATCACGCTCACAGGCATCTATCTCTTTGGTCAGCGGATTCCTCCGGTGCTCTGAGCTACCGATCGTAGCGTCGTTGATGAGCAGAAGCTCCCTGCTCCCTGCCTTATACCGATAGCTACGATGAGCTAATCCGTCCTGAGGATGGTTAATCGGTTCGAGTCCGGAGACGATGTCGGAAGTGGCATGGGATTTACCTGCCCCCGGCCCTCCCACCAGAAAAAGGAACCTGGGATTTGAGTCCCTCGTCAAGCCATCCTTAAACCAGGCACATGCTTCCTCCACCCCTGCAGGTCGAGGCGCAACGGGTAAACTACTCTGCACCTCACTAGCCGGCTTGGCGGCTACATCGCTGCCGCCTGTGGTCCTGTCCCAAAGCTCGCCAAGCGTGTCCCAGTATGCGGTCTCTTTCGAGTTCACCGTCTCCCCCTCATCGCGTGGGTCAAAGTTATCACTTGGTTGTCCGCCGGAATCTACAATGATTGACGGAGCTGCCCCAACACGCTCCGCCACTGCGGGAACGGATAAGCCTTCATCGAAACCAGAACTATCAGGCGCGGGAAATTCGCCGAGCCTCTGGAGCACGCGATCCCGCAGAGCAGCTTGGAAGTGGGCACGTGGTTTGTACCCGACTATGTACCTTTTACCCAAGCCGTCGAGGACAGCACTCAGGTTGCAAAGCTTGAATTCGATGGCCGCATGTGTCCTTTTCACGACCTTCTGGAGTTCCAAGTTGTTTTGGCGCTTGTTGTAGGCCTCCCCTGCAACCTCAAGCTTCAACATCCACAGATAACTATCGATAAGGGCGTCGAGCTCGTTGCCAGACCACTGGGACGCGGGTTCAGGTTTGGACATTGGACCAATATACGGTCCATAAACAACCGGTTGGCACGCGGCACCCGTCCAACAGGCCGACTCCGGCCTCACCTCCCTCCTACAGAACCGAGCCGGCGGCTGAGTCTCCACCAACAAACCTGCTCGGGCTGATAAAGCGTCACGAGCCGGATTGCAGTATTAGGAGCGGTCAGCTATCCGACAGCCGTGCTTATAGTGGCTGCATGCCTGTTGGTGACTGCGAGAACGATTTTCTACAAGCCGCTAGAATCGCCGGAATCGATCTGGTCCGCTACAAGCAACCCTGGCTGAACCAGCGCGGCCATTTCGGGCTTCCCGATCAGGCAGAATCCGTAGTTGGCCCACTCGACGCAGTTTTCAACGCGCTGGGTGGCAATGCCCAGGAGCAAGCCGCGAAACGAACGACGCCGTTGCCCGGGGATTTCATACATCCACCCACCGGCACCATCATCGAGATCGATGAAGCACAGCATTTCACCAGTTTCCGTTTGAGAACTTTCGACTTCTATCCCGACGCTGCCCCTCTCGATTTCGAGATCGGCGAGTATCGGGATCTCTGCCGGCGCCTCGCTCCCAAATCAGACAAGTATCGTGCGGCCAAAACCGCTGTCGGGTTTGGAGAAGGGGGACGTCAGCGGCAACGCGCCTACTATGACGCATTACGCGATTTGGCTGCACCGGCTATGGGACTCCCTCCGGTGATCCGGGTAGCGGCACCAGATGGGTACGGGCAGGCCGCCTTTGAGGGCAACCGTGATCGTATATTGAGGGCGATCGCTGGCTGAGTTGACCGTTCACGGTATGTATTTACCGAATATGTCGACTACCAAGGCATGTAGGCGTCCGTCGAGCTCTCTATAGCGCTTCAAAACGTCGATCGTGCGACCGTCAATTTTCAGACTCCCAAAGTTGTCCAGTTCGGCGACTATCTCGCCGTCACGCCACAGGGACCAGCGAGTTGACTCCCACTGATGGGATCGTTCCCGGGTCCACGGGGAGTCAGGATCGAATGGTCCGCCTGAAGCTTCAGAAATCGACCAGTATTGTGGGTCTCCTACCGTCGTTTCCAAGATGGCCGCCAGCACGCGATAACCGATCGCTCGAGCCGACGTTGGTGGTGACTTCTTTGGCAGGTGAAGACCGAGGGCATTTTCAAGCGCGATTGCTATCTCGCGTGGGTTTTCCATCGAGAGCGCCCTGTTCCATGGCAACTGGAACTTCCTGGCTGTGAAGCCAAGTCCACAGCGGCGCGCCTGATAAGTCACGTCCCCGTGCTTTGCGAGCATCAAAGCGTCAGAATGCGCCGCTGACCCGCCTTCTCCTGTGAGCCCTATGTATACCGAGCTGTCTCGGCGGGTCAGCTCACTCGCCACGCGCCAAGACAACGCATTGACCTGCCGATACCTCAGTGTGCCCTTTTGCGCGTATGGCATGCTCTCCTCCAAATCTGGCTGTCATGGCGTATCCGTCGTCTCTGCTCAAGGGTGAACGGGCCCCGTGGGGAAGGAGAGTACAACGAAAAGAAGCAAAATTTCGCAAACCCTGCACTAATCCCCAAGGAAAATGTCAGAGGCGTCACATAGCGTCAAGACATCTCGTACAGCAACTCATTTGGGGGATGACATGACGCTTCTGGCAGACGCCGCAGATACAAGGCTTTCAGGGCAAGGGACCGGTCCTATACCGACCGCGATCCCGACATCCTACGACTACGCCTTTTTGTATCCGTGGCAGCAGGAAGCGCTGAAGTCCTGGCATCACAATGCTCGCCGCGGTGTTGTGGAAGCCGTCACCGGCTCCGGTAAGACAAGGGTAGGCGTGGCAGCTGCCTTCGAAGCGGTGCGCCAAGGGATCAAAGTGCTGATCCTCGTGCCGACTGCCGAGCTGCAGCGCCAGTGGCTTGAGTCCCTCAAGCGAGACCTGCCCAAGGCAACCCGTGGAGCCCTGGGCGGCGGTCGGACGGATACGCTCGACAATGTCGACATCCTCGTGGCCATTGTGCACTCGGCTTCAAACCGTCAGACGCTTCGAAGCCACAAAGCCGGACTCATCATCGCCGACGAGTGCCATCGGTATGCCGCCCCCATGTTCGCCGGCGCATTGCAGGAGCAATACGCATGGCGTCTCGGGCTCACCGCTACCTACGAACGAGGCGACGGAGAACATGATAATGCCCTCACTCCGTACTTCGGTGGTGTCATCTACACCCTCTGGTATGACAGGGCGCTGAAGGACCAGGTGATCGCACCGTTCGACATCGCTCTGGTTGGCGTGGAGCTCACGGACGGGGAGCAGGTGCATTACGCAGATTACTCTGAGGTCCTGCTCGAGACCGGGCGCAACCTTGAGAACTATGCGGGCATCCCTCGTCGGCCGTTCGCGCATTTCATCGCAGCTGTCAGCGCCCTTGCGGGATCCGATTCTGCAAGCAGGGAGGCCATGCTTGCCCGGAAGTACGTGCGGGCGATGGCCTCACGACTGACCTTGCTGGCCGACGCGAAGAAGAAGTACCACGCACTCGCCGCCCTAAAGGCGACTGTGGACGGTTCCCGCGGAACTCTCGTGTTCACCCAGACGCAGGATTCTGCGCGTCGTACGGAGGATCTCTACACCGCGATGGGATCGCGCGCTTCAGCCATATTCAGCGGCATGACCCAAGAAGATCGCAAGCAGGGGATGGATGATTTCCGTAGCGGAGCGTCTCAGATTCTCGCGGCTCCCCGCTTGCTCGATGAAGGCATCGATGTGCCCGAGGCGGATCTGGGCATCATCGTGGCGGCAAACCGCAGCCAGCGGCAGATGGTGCAGCGTCTGGGACGTGTCATCCGTAAAAAGAACGATGGTCGCGTGGGCCGGCTGGTTGTTCTCTACTCGAAGGGAACCGTCGAAGACCCGGATGTGCAGGGCGAGGAATTCCTTGCACGCGTCCTACCGTTCGCCCGACACGTCGAGTTCTTCGACATCGAGCAAGATCTGACGGGGATCGAGGAGTACCTGCGGTACTCGGAGTTGCCGGTGAAGCCCGTGGTGCCGAACGCGCCGGAATCTCCTGACCACCCCAGCGATCGGGACGTCGAGGAAACTCAACATGACGTTCCGGATGAGACCGCCCCTAGCACCTTCGACTGGGACGACGAAGAAGAGTGGGAAGAGCAACTTGCGGGTTTTGAGGGGCTCACCGACGACGCCGTCAGGGATTATCTGCGCAGAATCGGCCGCCACGAGTTACTGACGGCGGAGCAGGAAGTTGAATTGGCGCAGGACATCGAGGCCGGGCTTTTTGCTCAGCATCTTTTGGACGACGGTGAAGATCGGTCGCGCCGTGAGACGCGGGAGCTGACAGTCATCGCATATCGGGGGCAGAAGGCGAAGGACGCTCTGCTTAATTCGAATCTGCGGCTCGTCGTCTCGCTAGCGAAGCGCTATACAAACCGAGGGCTGGACTTTCTCGATGTCATACAGGAAGGCAACCTTGGCCTTCACCGGGCAGTGCAGAAATTCGACTATGCCCAGGGCTTCAAGTTCTCGACCTACGCAACTTGGTGGATACGCCAGGCGATTACGCGTGGGCTGGCAGACCAAGCGCGACTGATCCGCTTCCCTGTTCATCTAGTCGAGCAAATCAATGTAGTTAGGCGTCACCAGCGCGAGATAGAAGCGATGCGTTCTGCAGTGGCGACTATTCAGGAGATAGCTACCGCCTCGGACAGCACGCCACAGAAAGTTGAAGAGCTCCTCAAACTCGATCGACCGTTGGTGTCCCTCGACCGACAGATTTCGGACGGTCGAGGTGGTACCGAAGCACTCGCTGAGCAACTCTATGACCCCGCCGAGCCAAGCCCCATGGACAAAGCGACCATGAGCCTCTTACAGAGGCACCTCCACGTGCTCCTGGATCCGCTAACGGAAAGGGAAGCCGGCGTCATCGCGATGCGTTTCGGTCTCGCCGACGGCCAACAACGTACTCTTGATGCCATCGGAGAGGTCTATGGGGTTACACGGGAGAGAATCCGCCAGATAGAGAAGCAGACGATGGACAAGCTACGGTCGCCTGAGATTATGGGGAGCTTGATTGGATTCTGAAGCAGCGCAGGCCGCCTCGTCGGCAGCAAACGTGCATTATGTTTATGCACTGGTCAGGCGGCCTGGAAAATTCGCCCTCGAAGACGTCTTTTATATAGGTAAGGGCAAGGCGTTGCGGGCGCTATCGCATTTCGAGGCAGCGAAAAAGGACCTCTATGCCTCGGCGAAGATCGATCAAATCAAGAGCATCCTCGGCGACGAAGCGACTGTCGACACAATCGAGGCGCACTGCTATGTGCTCGTGGGAGATCTATCTGAGCGTGATGCTTACAACGTCGAATCTCTATTCATCAAGATGCTCGGCGGACCAATGGGACCTCAATTGCTCAATCTGCAACGGGGACATGGTCAGCAGGAAACACCCCTTCTTGTGCCCGTCGCTGATGCGAGAATTTATTTCGACGCGGTTGAAGAACACGTGGATCGCGTTAGCTCCGACCAGCTTGCCTCCTTCAGAGTCAACGACGGGAGAACACTGGTAATCCTGGTCAAAGGTGGAACGGCAGCCATTGACGAGCCGGCATCTGTGGTTACCGAGGAGGCCGGGCCCATCGACCGCTCCGTGCGCGTTGAGTACGTGAAGCAGATACGTACATTGCGTGGATGGTCGCCCGAAGCGCCCTGGACTCACAGCGAAGCTGCGGAGCGTGCGTCCGTCTGGTGGCCGATCAGCCAAGCGAACGTTGGTCATATCCGTCGAATAACGGAACGGGCGAACGTCGAAATTGCTCTTTTAGTACGAGACCCGCGTAGCGGAAGCAGCGTGGTGCGCTACGCATGGCGCCTTGATCCTCAGAAGAACTGGCTCTTCGACGGGAAACGTTGGGGTTTACCTTTGGGCCAGGCGCTTGAAGAACATCCGTGGCGAGGCGTGAAGCTGCTTCGTTCAGACAACAGCAGGCAGGTCCTGGTCGGAAATGCTTCTGGAATTGGTTATGCGGTGCGCGCTTCGTCCAATGAAACGACCAGCTAATTTCGCGCAAACAAGCGCGACAGCCCGCGGCAACCGCCGTCCGACTTCTCACCCGTCTCCTTGAGCTCACGCAGAGTGAATGGCACCCTCATCAGTTCATCTGGATCCGGGTGCTCGGCGTAGGCGGCGCGAACGTACGCAAGTGCCTTGGCCAGGATGATCGGGTGGTCAAACTGTAGCTTGGGATTTCCTGCCACCAGATCCTGAACTGGCACGAACCGCACCGCGTCGTTTTGCAATGCGTCGGCGAGTTTGCGCTCCGGGACGACGTCGACGTGCGCCACCGACAACAACCACCCTCGGGGATCTCGTTTGGGGTCGTCGAATACATGCAGCTGCCGCGAAGTGCGGCCGCGGATGCCGACTTTATCCCGCAGCGATAGCCACCGCTGTATGGAAGGCTAGCCGTCCGTCCCTTCACCCGCCCCTGGAAAGACTGAGGGCCCGTCCAACTCCGTGATGCGCAATGCTGCCCAGACCCCTCCCATGGCCGTCAGGCCGACGAGAAGCCAAGCATATACAGATTGAGCGGCAGTATGGGTCCGTAGCGCATGCAAGTACCGTTCGTCCTCATCCGTACTCTCGCATCCCGAGATGTACTCTTTAGTACGCCCGAAAAGAGATCGAAGTCGTGTGAGATGGCTGGCCGATTCCTGACAATAGGCAGGCATCTCCACAGAGTACTTTTCGTGCTTCCTTCCGACGTGACCGTCATTCGTCTTGATCAGCCACAGGAGGGCGGAAATATAGAGCCCTAAGAAACCAATGAAGATTAGGCTCATAATCACCCAACGATCTGCGGGATTCTGCTGCTGTGCCACGTGTGCATCGATCAAGTGAGGGAGCCATGCCATCAAAAGCCACATGGGTGCGAGCATCCCTGCATCCTGCCATGCGTCCCCGCAGCGTTCCTTCGCCGTCCGATTCCTCTTTGCCCCACGCCCGTGGATCACCATCGTAGAGACGACAGTCAAAAGTGCAACAACGAGATAGGTAGCTGCTAAGGCTAGAGCGGATGCGAGCAGGCTTATCGGCTCCTCGATGCTACCTACGCCCGTCGTTAGGGTCCAGTACACAAGAACGAAGACAGCTGAAGTAGACGCAAGCAGCATGAAAACACTGGTTCCTCCTAGGCGCGCAAGCCCCAACCGAATCCCATTGCTTAGAACACATTCGAATGCGAATGCCGCAATGAGCAGACTTTGGACTGCCGCCCAGAGATCGATGCCGCGATTGAACGACTCAAATCCTCCCACCACGAGGATCACGCTGGTGATGAAAACGACCAATAGTCCTGCAATTCGCATACCCCACCGAGGGGACGAGGAGTCCCCGTCAACCTTGCGCGCAACCACGTGCATAGTGATCAAGACAACGCTCGCAAGTCCTAGCGCTGCCCAGTAGAACGTATTCGCCGTTAGCCCAGCCTCTCCGGGCCGCCATTGAGGGCCATACGCGGTCAGGAGAGTCAGCCCAAGGACCGAAGTAGCAGCTCCTATCCCGCACACGATCATTCGGGTGAGTAACGCGGTCTTAGTGCGTACATGTCTTCGCTGTGCAGCCGCGTCAGAGTGCTCGTTTGGCGATTCCTTTTCCAGCTTGATCATCGCGCTCATGTCGATGTCGCATAGGCGCAATGCTGGTCCCGCAAGAAGCGCGGCAAGTAACGCGAAAGAAAGGGAGATGGTTGGTCCAGTTGTCTGTGGATCGTTGGCCTCCGCCAGAGCCAAGGCCAGCGATCCAAGAATGACGAACAATGCGCACACCGCAAACCACGGCCAGTCGTCTTTGTCCAAACGGCGGCGGTTCCAATAACGGACGCCCACTGAGAGACCCATAGCGATGACTACCCCGGCGCCGATGACAGGCCATAGACCCAGTTTTTCCTGAAGGCGCGGAGTGGTCGCAGCGAGCGGAACCAACAAGACCAGCGACGGCAAAACGACCAATTCTAACGAGAAGAATTGATCCCGCAAGGAAACGTCGTCCTGCTGCGTGCTTTTGCGTATAACGTCAGTCATCGCGAAGGCGAATCCGTACGAGGCAGCGGCGACTAAAAAGGAACAGACAACTGCATTGATGGATTCGCTCGACCCGAGTAGGTACAAAGGTCCGCCCACAAGGACTGCTCCAATAAGACTGGCGACGACCGCAAGTACAGCTTTTCTATACGCCGCACACATCGTGCCGACGAAAAGAACCGAAGCGCCCGCTGCTAAGAACAACAACGAAGTCTGTCCAGCCTGAGTTTCAGAAAGAGGTCGATTGTCGAAGCCGGCCAGCGCGGCGTAGGCGCAGGACGCGCCTATTGCCAGCGCGAAATGCCCCGAACGGAGGACCGTCACGCCGCGCTGTACCTCTGTCTGAAACTTCGACCCTAAACTTCGCCGTAGCCGGTCAAAGAACTCCACCCATAACGTGACGAACAGTGCGGTAGCTGCGATCAGGAAGACTGCATGCCACATGCCGACGAAGTTCAGCGTGTGAGCGGCAGGCATGGTCCAGTTGAGATCGGCCTTGGGGTCGGTTAGCCATCCAACGATAACGGCGAGGCCGAGGAGAGCACCTACCAGAACCGAGACAGCGCGAAGTCGGGGGTTTGCTGGTACTTCCATAGATCTGTTCATCGTCGTAAGCGCAAGCGCTAGAAGGGGAAGCATTAGCCCGTCGCCCCAAGTAGCGCTGCGGAAGGACCATAGATTCCGCAGATCCGGATCGAAGGTGCCAAAGGTTGCGAACAGCGCCAGCGCAGCGAACCCAAAGAGGAAGACCAGCGCTGCCAAACCAAAAGAGCTAGAAAAAAGTTGCTTCATAGCATGCCTCCGCACCAGTTCAAGATGTGGGAAGCATACGTCAGCGTTCTGTCTTGCTTCCGACGACGCTCTCAACGCGAAGTTTGATGATTGGGACGGAACAACAGCTCAGGACCGACACCGACGCCTCACTTATCACGAGGTGATAACGAAGTCGTTCGGGTGAATCTCCGACTGCGTACGACTGAACGTTGCCGTATGCGCTCGACCGATCGTGACGCCGTTTACGAACACGGACCCCCCGGGTGCCGATAAGGGCGAGGGAGGAGTTTCACAGGACTTCTGAGTGATGCAGGACGGGGTTATCCGCGCTGAAGTACTGGCACTCAGCGCCCAGGTTCAGGAGAACGCTCGATTGCCCAAACGGACTCTCGCCGAACCCCTGCCCTCCAGCGCCGCCCGCATATCCGGACGCCGCTCCGACGCAACAGCGACCCGGTACGCGCCGTCCATCGCGTCGTCGATCAGCACCCGCTGACCCGTCGACGCCGACTGCACCGCAGCCTCCACCATGACCAGGCTCAGCACGTTCGAGTGCACCTCCCCCGACGGCACCTCACCGGACCGCAACGCCGACACGAACTCCGCCAGAGCCCCAGCGATCTCCTCCTCATGCGACGCATCCGGAACCAAGCCAGCACCGGACATCAGCTCGGCCACGGGTGAACCAGCTCCATCCCACGCAGCCGTACCCCCGGCACCGTTCACCCGCCACGACCCGTTCCACGAGGTTTCCAACCCGTCAGCACACCAACTCCCCGTATACACATACCGGGTACCCCCGCTCATCTGGAACACAGCGGTGGCGGCAGCAGCGCCGTCGTACCAGCTCCACGACGGATTAAACTCCTCGCAATACACCGACACCGGATCCTGATCCAACAGGAACCGCACCGCATCGAACTGGTGGATCGCCATATCCACCAACAACACATGCGCCATCTCCTCCCGGAACCCACCAAAATGCGGGGCCTTGAAGAACTCGGTCGTCACCACACCAATGTCGCCCAGCTCAGCAGTCAAAGCCTTCAGCTGCGTCAGCCCCTGGAAATACCGGCGCGACTGGCTGATCATCAGCAGCTGCCCGCTCACCTCCGCCGCAGCAGCCAACGACAACCCCTCCGCAACCGTCGGCGCCACCGGCTTCTCGCACAACACCGGCAACCCAGCGAACATCGCCTCCACATTCACCGGATGATGCGCCGCCGGCACCGTCACGTTCACGACGGCGTGAGCCCCACAAGCGGCCGCAACCTCCGACACAGAAGTACCCAAAGCGATGTCCCGCACCCCCGAACTCCTCGACCGCGGCCTGCGCGGCACCCAGGTTGAGGTCCACGAGACCGACCAGTTCGACGTCGTCGTTCGCTTGAAGGGTCCGGATCCAGGCTTTGCCCATTCCGCCGGCGCCCACCTGCACCACTCGCAGCGGGACGACGGTCTCAACGGTCTTGAAGGTGATCACCTGCTCATCGCTCCCTGGTAGCCGTGGCCGGTGTAGAAGTCCTCGGTCTCGTAGCGCAGCAGCACCGGGTCGGTGCGCTCGGGCCGCAGCGTCTTGGCCCACTCGACGCCGTTGGCGATCACGCGGCGCACGTCCTTGTGGTGGTAGACCGGGTAGTCCTGGTCCCCGGGGCTGAAACGTCGGAATAACAGGACCAGAGGATCTCAGTACAATTACTTCTTCGACTGGGAAAACTGTGCACCAAAGGAAGTCTCACCATGCGCTCACTGCGCTCCCCCTTGCTCATTGCGACCACCCTCGCGCTCGTCACCGGCTGTGCCGGCGGAGAGCCTGCCGAACCGGGGACCTCTGCTTCCCCTGAACCAACGACGACGTCGGCCGCCTCCAGCTCTCCAGCAACCGCCGGCGCGGCGGGGCTCGCCACGGTTCCCTTCGACGACGCACCGCGCGAACTGACCGAACTCGAAGAATCGTTGCTGGTCGAACCCGGCCCCAACGCCGAGGCGGGCACGGTGGAAGACATCCTCGCCGCTGCGCGGGAAAGCGATCCGCAGACCGCCGACGAATGGAGCAACGCGATCCTCGCGCTCATCCACGGCAACTACGCCGAGAACGTCAAGACAGTCGTCCGGTTTGACCCCGGTACCGGCGAGCGCGGCGACGAACCCACCGCAAACGGAACTGCCCCGGCTGAAGAACAGAGCGTCGGGAACAACCACTTCGCCCTGGTGCTCGATGCCAGCAATTCAATGGCTGAAAGCTCCGCAGAGGGCAGTCGTATGGAGGCTGCCAAGGCCTCACTGCTCGCATTCACCGAGGAACTGCCGGAAGGCAGCACCGTGAGCCTGCGCGTGTACGGCCACGCTGGCGACGCCTCGGAAGCCGGCAAGGCCGAATCCTGCGCAACCACCGAGGTGCTCTACTCCGGCGAATCGGACGACGCCGGGCTGGAAGAGACCCTCGCCTCCGTCCAGCCGACCGGTTACACCCCGCTTGCACAGGGCATCAGCGATGCCGCTTCCGACTTCCCCGACAACACCACGGACGGGATCGTCTATGTGGTGACCGACGGCGTCGAAACCTGTGGCGGAGACCCCGTCGAGGCTGCCAAGCAATTGAGAACCTCCGGCATCAAGCCCGTGGTGAACGTCATTGGCTTCCAGGCCGGAGACGCCGACCAGGCAGCACTCGCTGCCATTGCCGCAGCCGGCGGCGGCAAGTACACCCAGGCCAACTCACCGGCAGACCTTGACGCCTACTGGAAGGAGCAGAACCGGGCGATGCTCCGCGCCTGGAACGAGTGGCGCAGCACCGAACTGGCGGCAATCGGCGAGGCCAGCAGTGATATCAAGCGGACCGTCAATGAAGTGAGCACCGAACTGAAACGCACTGCCAATGATGAGGCCGAGCGCGGCAAGCGGGTGGCCAACCTCCTTCGCGGAGAGATCGACGACGACGTCCGCAGCGAGATCTGGGATTTCTTTGACCAGCGGCGCACCACCGTCTGGAACTGGGCCGAGGAAACGCGGGCGGAAAACTGGGAAGCGGCGGAAAGCGAGCGGGCTCAGAACTGGGAGGCCGTGTACAACCGGGCGCAGAGCAAGTGGACCGAGTACTACGAGCGGCTGCAGGGCAACTGACGAGGTAAGGCTTGCGCACCGCGGTGGCGCCGCCCGCCGTCGTCGTTCGCTAACTCACCCCAGAATGAGGAAAGGACGGCACCGCCTTCGGTGCCGCCCGTTCCTACCCCTAACCCTTACTCAGCCTTCTGGGGCACCGTTTCAGCGCTTGACGCCGCAGCAGTCTTCCGCTCCTCAGCCTTGCGCGCCTTCTCCGCATCGGCACGGGCCTTCTCTTCGGCCTTCAGACCGTCCAGCCATTCCTGGCGGTTGGCTCCGGGAACCCAGCCGGTATCCACGAACTTGCGCTGGAAAGCGATCGCCGCGATCACCAGCACCATCGCAATCACGATGGTCAAGACAACACCGAGCGTGGTGCCGCCCAGCAGGCTCACACCGATCAGGGTTCCGAACCAGCCGAAGTCCGCATCACCGAAGGTGCTGTTGGCGAAGCCAAGCTCGCCGAGTACCAGCAGGAGGATCGCCGGCAGGATGGTGATGATCACGCCGTTCACAAACCCGCCGATCACAGCACCCTTACGTCCACCCGTCGCGTTGCCGTAGACGCCGGCACCGCCACCGGTGAAGAAGTGCGGAACCATGCCGGGCAGGATCAAAGCCAGTCCGAACATCGGGTTGAGCCAGATGGCAAGAATGCCCAGGCTGATCAGGCCGCCGGCGAAGGAGCTGAGGAAGCCGATCAGCACTGCATTGGCACCGAACGGGAACACGATCGGGATATCCAGCGCGGGCTTGGCGCCCGGAACAACCTTCTCGGCAATGCCCTGGAACGCCGGAACCAGCTCGCCCAGCACCGTCCGCACACCGTAGAGAATGACCGCAACGCCAACACCGAACTGCAGCGCCAGCCCAAAGCCCGCCATGATGAAGGCACCGGCATCGGCTGCACCGAAGATTGCCAGGGCCTCCTCCAGCGGAAGGGCGATCAGGCCCCAGATCGCGAACACCATGTAGATGAGGACCATGGAAAGCGAGGTGGCAACCATTGAGTCGCGGAGGAACTTGAGCCCCTGCGGGAAGTTGATGTCCTCGGTGGACTTGCTCCGCCGGCCCACAGCCTGGCCGGACGCACCGGCGGCGATGTAGCCGAGGGTGCCGAAGTGGCCGATAGCGATGGTGTCATTGCCCGTGATCTTCTTTGTCCACGGGTGGGCGAACGCCGGCATGACCACCATGATCACGCCCAGCAGCAGCGCACCGATGAGAACAACGAGCCAGCTCAGGCCGTCACCGAATCCAACCGACAGCACCACGGTGAGCATGGTTGCCATGAACACCATGTGATGGCCGGTCAGGAACACGTACTTCAGCGGGGTGAAGCGCGCCAGAATCAGCATCACGATGAACCCGAGGGTCAGCACATACGCGCTCTGCGCACCGAACTCTTCCTGCGCAAGTGCGGTGATGACCTCATTGGTGGGGATCACCCCCTGGGCACCGGTGACGGCCAGGATCAGCGCACCCAGCGGATCCAATGAACCGACGACGACGCCGGCTCCCGCACCGAGGATGAGGAAGCCCAGCGCTGCCTTCAGCGCGCCTCCGATCACCTGCCCGGAATTGCGGCGCATGGCCATCAGACCGATGGCGGTGATGATGCCGATCAGGTAGGCCGGCACATTCAAAATCTGTTGACCTATGAAATTCAGTACTACAACGAGCCACTCCATCGTGGGAGCTCCTTCTCTACTGTTCTGGACGGAAAGGTTCTACTGGACGGCCGGCGTGAGCTTCTCGGTGATCTCGTCGAGATCGAAGAAGTTGTCAATGATGATGACTTCCGCCGGAACGTCACCGATCTCGGGTGCGAGCTCGTCGGAGGTGAGGACGATGTCCGCGGTCTGGGCTGCGCCTCGGGCCACACCGATATCTGCGGCTTCGACATCCGCATCGATGCCCAGTGAGGCGAGAACTTTCTCTGCATTCATCTTCAGGAGCACTGAGGTTCCAATGCCCATTCCACATACGGCGACGATTTTCATGAGATGCCTTTCAGTCCAGGTTGATGAGGGTCGGTTTACTTGGTGGCCAGGCCACTGAGGAGGTCGCGGACCTGATCCGGGGTCTCCGCTGCTTCAAGCCGCGCCCGGACCTCCTTGTTGGAGAGCACACCGGCAACTGCCTTGAGTACTTCGATATGCGCGGTGTGGTCCAGCGCAGCCAACCCGATAACCAGGGTCACCGGATCATTCGATGCATGGCCAAACTCGACGGGGGTTTCCAGGCTTACCCAGCTCAATCCACCCTTGAGGACCGACTCCGCTGGACGGGAGTGTGCCAGCGCAATTCCAGGGGCAATCACGATGTACGGTCCGTGTTCCTCCACAGCCGTGATCATTTCCTCGGTGTAGGCCTCGGTGGTGACGCCACCGGCCACCAGCCCGTCACCAGCGAGGCGGATTGCTGCCCTCCAGTCGGAGGCCGTCGCTTTCGTGGTGATCGACGACAGCTCTTCGGCAAGATTCAGGCTCACAGCAAATCCTTTGCGTTGGTGGGGCAGGGGGTGGCGCACGTCACACGCTACCGTCGCAAAGGGGCTTATGTCTACAAGTAACCCAAAGTGGATTTCAATTTGTTATCGTCAACCGGCTTAGCTATTTGGTGGTTCCGGT
Organism: Arthrobacter vasquezii; assembly: GCF_029455255.1. Classification (NCBI taxonomy): domain Bacteria; kingdom Bacillati; phylum Actinomycetota; class Actinomycetes; order Micrococcales; family Micrococcaceae; genus Arthrobacter; species Arthrobacter vasquezii. The sequence continues at coordinate 105,081 of NZ_JAROKN010000001.1, forward strand.
GCGGGTCATCCGGCTGATCCGGCCGGGTTCAAAGAGCGCATCCTGGGCAAGCAGTGATGCACCGGTGACGCCCGCCGCGTGGCCCAGCCGGCTCGGCTCCACCACCAGGCCGCGCGTGGCGAAGTCCCTGGCGCCGTCGAAAATTGCCTGCCGGATCGGCTGCAGGAACGGATCCCCGGACTGGGCCAGATTGCCCCCGATGATCACCGCTTCCGGGTTCAATAGGCCGACGACGTCGGCAAGCGTCTGCCCGATGATCGCCGCCGTTTCCTCAATCAGGGAAAGCGTCGCCTGGTCACCCTTGCGCGCAAGCTCCACGATGTCCGCACTGGTACGGACCGTGTAGCCGCGCTCCAGCAATCTGGCCCTCAGCACGGCACCGCTGGCAACCTCCTCCAACCGCTGCAGGCGGTCCCCGCCGAGGGTCGGGCAGCTCACGTCGCCGGCACCGCCGCGCGCTCCCCGGTAGACCCGGCCGTCCGTGACGAACCCCAACCCCAGTCCCATTCCAGCCTTCACCACCACCAGGTTCGGCTCCTCAGTGGGCGCCTTCCGTGCCTCCGCGAGCGCCATGACATTCACGTCCCGGTCGACAGCGAACACGGCGTGGTCATAACGGGTCTTGAAATATTCACGCACCAGCACGCCGTCCCACTCGGGATAGACCTGTGGACTGGCCAGCCGTCCGGTTGCCACATCGACCGGACCCGGCACGCCGACACCGATCCCGACGACGTCCCTACGCTCCTTGCCCATGCTGCGGAGCATGTAATCGAAGACCTGCCCTGCCCATTCGAAAATCTCGGTGGGGCCTTCATTGAGACCGATATCCGCCTCATCTTCGGCCAGCAGCGTCGAGGTGAGATCGGTGATGGCCAGGCGGGTGTGCGAGCCGCCGATATCGACGGCGAGGAGCAGGCCTGCGTCGGCATTGACGGCGAAGGTTTCCGGCGGCCTTCCGCCCCGGGAGTCCAGTTGGCCAACGCTGACGATGATGGAGGCGTCGAGCAGCTCGTCGAGCCGGCGGGCAAGGGTGATCCGCGACCAACCGAGCACCTCGATGAGGTCGTTCCGGGTAGTGGCACGCCCCGATCGAATCAAACTCAATGCCACACCTGAGCCGGTTGCCATCCCCTTGACCATTGCGTCCCCTTCTCCCGGCCGACTGCGGCCGCACATCATCCAACCATTGACTTAAGTACAGGTGTATACCAAAGTGGCGTCCGTGACTAGAGAAGATTCTTCCACCGTTGGGCTTCCTTCCATTGCGGACGCCCGCGCGGTCGCCGCTGCGCAGGCGATTCCAGCCGTCCTCGTGCAGCAGAAAGGACACGGACACGCTGGTACGGCAATGGCATTGGCGCCGTTGTCCCACGTCCTGTTCTCGCGGATACTCCGGCATTCACCGCAGCATCCGCACTGGCCGGCTCGGGATCGGTTCGTGTTGTCCGCCGGCCACGCAAGCCTCCTGCTCTACCTCCAGCTGTACTTCACCGGGTACGGGCTCACTCTCGAGGACCTGGCGGCAAGCCGCTCACTGAAGTCGAAGACTCCTGGCCATCCGGAGGTGCACCACACCGTCGGCGTGGAAATGAGCACCGGGCCACTGGGGCAGGGAGTTGCCTCCGCCGTCGGCATGGCCATGGCAGCCAGGCATGAATCGGCACTTTTCACCGCGGGTTCGAATCACCTGGACCACACCGTTTGGGCGCTGGCCGGGGACGGATGCCTGCAGGAAGGCGTGTCATCGGAGGCATCCAGCCTCGCCGGCAGCCTGGGTCTCGACAATCTGGTGCTCATCTGGGATGACAACGGCATCACGATCGACGCCGACACGTCCGGCGCCTTCTCCGAGGACGTCCGCGCCCGCTACCGCGCCTACGGCTGGCGGGTCCTTGAGATCGAGGACGCCACCGATCTGGCAGTCATCGAATCCGTCCTCCGTGCCGCCGCCGAACGGACCGGCCAGCCGACGCTCGTGGCCGTGAAGACCGTCATCGGCGCGCCCTCCGCCAAGTTCGGCGGGACTCCTGCGGCGCACTCAGGCGGGTTCGGCAAGGAGGAAGTCGGCGCGGTCCTGGAATCGCTGGGCTACTCCCCCACGGCTGGGTTGGAAGACCTGGTGGACGAGGAAATCCTGGCCCACACCCGTGCTGCCTCTGAGCGCGGCGCCGCGCTGCACGCCGCCTGGCAACGCTCGCATAGCGCGTGGGAAGCCGATCAGCCCGAAGCCGCCGCGCGCTGGAACGCCTTCCGGGACGGCGCCACCGATCCGTCGCCGCTGGCTGGAATCGCCGCGGGTTCTCCGGGAGATCCGGTGGCTACCCGCAAGACCAACGGCGCGGTGATCAAGGCGCTGCAGGAATCGCTTCGGCTTTGGGGCGGCTCAGCCGACCTGAGCGGCTCGACCAATGTCACCGTCGACGGCAAGCCGTTCTCGGCCGGCAACCCGGGCGGCGAGTTCATCCGCTTCGGCATCCGCGAACACGCGATGGCCGCGATTCTGAGCGGCATCGCCCTGCACGGGCCCTGGCGTCCCTTCGGATCCACGTACCTGGTCTTCAGCGACTACATGCGCCCGAGCATCCGACTGGCGGCACTCATGGGCCTCGGCGTGATTTACGTCTTCACCCATGATTCGGTGGCGGTCGGCGAAGACGGCCCCACCCATCAGCCGGTGGAGCAAATCGCCTCCCTGCGCACTGTGCCGGGGCTCGACGTCGTCCGGCCGGCTGACGCTGTGGAGGTCACCGCAGTCTGGCAACGCATTCTCGCGTCCCCACAGCGGCCGGTGGCGCTGGTGCTGAGCAGGCAGGATGTGCCGGTCCTGAAGTCCGACGGCGACACTGCAGACGGTGCCAGAACCGGCGGCTTTGTTCGGTGGCAGAGCGGCGACGGAAACGACCTTGCGTTGGTCGCCACCGGCAGCGAAGTGTCGCTGGCGATCGAGGCTGCCCAAGTTCTTGAGCGCGGAGGAATCGCCGCGCGGGTCGTGTCCATGCCCTGCGTTGAATGGTTCAGCGAAGCGGAGCGTGAGTATCGGGACTCGGTGCTTCCGCCGTCGTTGACTGCCCGGGTGGCAATCGAAGCCGGACGGGGTGATGCCTGGTACCGCTGGGCCGGATCCTCAGGCGAGGTGGTCTCCATCGAGGAGTTCGGCGAGTCAGGATCCGGCGCAGAAGTTATGCGCCTGCGCGGAATCCATCTGGATGCTGTTCTTGACGCAGCCCGGCGGGTGCTTTCCTGAGTCACTTGAGGCAAGCCAGGCAGGAGCGGCGAACTCCTAGCGCATCGCCTTGACCGGCCGGGCCTGCCAGCGGGCCCAATCCGCGCTGGTCGCCGCAGCTGCTTCCTGCAGCAGCGGCAGGTACTCGTTGATGAGTGTCTCCACACTGGTTTCCTGGGCATGAACGGTGACGTTCATGGACGCCCGCACCACTCCCGCTCCATCACGTACTCCCACCGAGATGGAGCGCACCCCAGGTGCAAGCTCCTCGTCAGCGAGCGCGTAGCCACTCTGCCGGACCTCAGCCAGCGCCTCGCGAACGTGCGCGTCGGTCACTTCCGGGCTCCTGGGCAGGCCTGATCGGGACGGCTCAGCCAGAACCTTCAGCGCTTCCGCGGGTTTCAGGGCAGCCAACAAGACCTTCCCCTGCGACGTCCGCATCGCCGGGAACCGGGTGCCGATATCCACCCGCAACGCAATCAGCTTCGGCACGGCCACCCGGGCAACGTACACGATGTCCGACCCGTCCAGCTGCGCCATCGAGGACGACTCCCCCGTCCGCTCCACCAGCCACTCCAGGTGCGGCCGCGCCATGTCCCAGAGCCCGAGGGACCCGACATAGGCCATGCCCAGCTCGAGCACCTTCGGCGTGAGGGAGAAGCTCCCGTCCCGGACGTGGACGTAGCCCAACTCCTGCAGCGTCAAGAGGATGCGTCGGGCGGTGGGCCGGGCAAGTTCTGACGCTTTGGCCACCTCGCTCAGGCTCATGACCGGATGCTCCGGCGAGAAATGACGCAGCACATCCAGCCCCCGCGCCAGCGCCTCGATGAAATCCGCTCCCTGCCCGCGCTCAGGCATGACACGTCCCTAGCGCTGGTGATGAGTGACGTCGTGACCCTTGACACATTGGCGATCCGCTTCCATCATTGAGGAACTTCGCATCCGTCGGACAAGTGTCCGTCTAGCGGACACTCTACCCGAGAACCTCCTCCAACGGAAAGGTCTTCCGTGTCAGACCCAGAGATTTCCTCGACCGCCCGACCACTCGAGGGCGTGGTGATCGCCGACTTCTCCCGCGTGCTCGCCGGCCCCTACGCGACCATGCTGATGGCGGACCTCGGCGCGGAAGTCATCAAGGTCGAAGGCCCCGGCGGAGACGACACCCGCAGCTGGGTCCCCCCGGTCCGTGCCGACGGTGTCTCCACCTACTACACCGCCATCAACCGCAACAAGAAGTCCATCGTTCTCGATTTCAAGAACGACGACGACCGCGCCACCGCGCAGGCACTCGCCCGCCGTGCCGACGTCGTCATTGAAAACTTCAAGCCCGGCGGGCTGAAGCGGTTCGGCCTGGATTACGCGTCGGTGCGCGAGGAGAACCCCGCAGTGATCTACTGCTCCATCAGCGGGTTCGGCTCAGCTGAAGGGGCTTCGCTCCCCGGCTATGACCTGATTGTCCAGGCCATGTCCGGCCTCATGAGCCTCACCGGTGACGCCAACGGCAGCCCGTACCGCGCCGGCATCAGCGTGTTCGATGTCATGGCTGGCCTCCACGCAACCATCGGCATCCTTGCCGCCCTGCGCCACCGCGATGCCACCGGCGTCGGCCAGCATGTGGAGACCAGCCTGATGGCCTCGGCGATGAGCGGGCTCGTTAACCAGACCACCGCGTACGTGGCCGGCGGCGTGGTCCCCCACCGCATGGGCAACGCCCACCCGAGCCTGTTCCCCTACGAACCGCTCCCCACCGCCGACGACGACCTCATCGTCACCGCCGGCAACAACGCCCAGTTCCGCAAACTGTGCGAGGTTCTCGAGATCCCCGACGTTGCCGATGACCCACGGTTCGCCGAGAACGGCGACCGCACGGCCAACCGGGAGGAACTGCGCCCACTGCTCGTCGACCGGCTGAAGACCAACACCGCCAAGCACTGGTTCACCAAACTCAACGCGGTCGGCGTACCGAACGGTCCCATCAACACCATCGGTCAGGGCGTCGAATACGCCAAGGAACTCGGGCTGGAACCGGTGGCCACCGCCGGCACCGGCGACCGCGCAGTCCCCGTGGTGCGCCACCCGATCACCTTCTCCGCCACTCCCGCCCGCTACGACCTGGCCCCGCCTGAACTTGGCGAACACAGCGATCAGATCCGCGCCTGGCTCGGCGCCCAGACCGGTGCAGCCCGGACAGCACATCCCACCACCGCAGGGGCCTCAGCCTCACAGGAGGAAACCCGATGACCGTCACCCCCGAAAAGACCGGAACGACGCCGCAGTTCCCCACCTCGCTGGGCACCTCCACTCCCACCCAGATCAACCTCCTCGGCCAGGACCTGGCACAGGACCTGATGGGCAAGATCAGCTTCGGCGAACTCGCCTACTGGCTGGTTGCCATGCGCCGCCCCACCCCCGGCCAACTGCGTGTCTTCGAATCCGTCCTCGTTGCCCTGGCCGACCACGGTTTCACCCCCACGGCCATCGCCGCCCGCCTCACCTACCTCAGCGCCCCGGACTCGATCCAGGGCGCAATGGCCGCCGGCCTCCTCGGCGGCGGATCACGATTCCTCGGCGTCACCGAGGACTGCGGACAGTTCCTCGCCGCCACCCTCGCTGCCCATGACGGTGACCTGCCCGACGACGACGCCGGCTGGGACGCGATGGCCCTGGACGCCATCCGCGCACAGCGCGCGGCGGGCAAGTTTGTTCCTGGGCTCGGGCACCCGAACCACAAGGACGGCGACCCCCGCACCCCCGTACTCATCGGCATTGCCGAGGAGGAAGGAGTGCGTGGCCCGCACCTGCGCCTGTTCGAGGCCATCGGCCGGATGAGCGAGACCGCCCTCGGCCGCCGTCTTCCCCTGAACGGTGCCGGAGTCTGTGGAGCAGCACTCGCCGATGCGGGCCTGCCCACCGATCTGCTGCGCGGGTTCGCCCTGCTGGCCCGTGCCGCGGGGCTGCTGGGCCAGATTGCCGAGGAAAAGCGCAACCCCATCGCCAATGACGTCTATATGACCGTGGACCGCAACGCGGTCTATGTCGACCCCGACCAGAGCGCCTGAGCAGGAGAGAGGACATCCCATGGCTGATCTGACGGCCGTACTGGCCAGCACCCACCACCCGTTCTACCTCAAGGCCACCACCGACACTTCCGAGAACCGGCTCCCCCAGGCCGACGAGTGGCAGCGCAAGGTCGAGGCCTACCGGGAGACCCTGGCCGCCGCCGAGCCGGACGTCCTGGTGATGGTCGGCGCCGACCACTTCCACCAGTTCTTCCTCGACAACTACCCCACCTTCCTGATCGGCAAGCAGGAGAAGTACGACGCGACCTTCTACAACGAGGAACGCGAATTCGGCCTCCCCACCTACCTGCTCGACGGCGACCTGGAGCTCTCCAATTACCTGCACCAGGGCCTGCTGGACGCCGGATTCGACTTCTCCTTCAGCCATGAACTGAAGATCGACCACTCGATCGTCTGCCCGATCATCACCGTCCGCCCGCAGGCCGACCTGCCCATCGTCCCGATCTACACGAACATCTTCGCTCCGCCCATGCCCTCGCCGAAGCGGTTCTGGGATTTGGGCAGGGCCATCCGCACAATCATCGACGCGTGGCCCTCGGACAAGAAGGTCGCCGCCATCGGCACGGGCCACCTGTCCCTGGAGCTCGGCGGACCGCGGATGTTCGGGAACCACGGCCCGGACCCCGAGTTTGATGCCCAGGCCATCGAATGGCTTTCCACCGGCAACATCGACGCCATCCTCTCCAGCGTCACCCATGACTCGATGGCCGCCGTGGGCAACGCTACCCATGGGTTCATGGACCTGATTCTCATGATGGGCATCGCCGGACCGCAGCAGGCGGACTACGTCGACCAGCTCGACCTCTTCCACACCCGCGAAATGTACATGACGTGGTACCCGAACAAAACCGGGAAGCTGGCCGCCGCCGCCGAGCGCGCAGCCCGGTCCTCCCACGCCAGCCTCGGCCCCGTCTACGCCACCGCGGAAGCCGGCGCAGAAACCAGCAAGGAATCAAAGGAAGGTGTCCCGGCGTGAGCAAGTACTACGTCAACAAGTTCCTCTACACCGTGGACCGCGACCCGGCGTGGGTGGCCCGCTACAAGGCCGACCCCGCCGCCACCATCACCGACTGGGAAGCGGAGATCGGCCAGTGGCTCAACTCCGCGGAGAAGACCACCTGGCTGTCCTTCACCGACGACGAACGCCGCGCCCTGGAAACCTACGACTACGAGTGGCTCTTCGAGTACGGCGCCCACTTCTTCCTCTACCTCACCCTGTTCATCGGGCTGTTCGACGAGGACTGGGCGAAGGAACAGGGCCCGCTGTCCTACCAGCTCGCCTGGGCTAAACGCCTTGGGAGCTGGACCGGCAAACCGTACCCCTCCATCGCCCTCTAACAACCACCAACATAATCCCGACGACGACGGCGGCCACCATGCATGAAGGAATCCTCCTCCTCCGGCTCCTCCTGGGCCTGGTTCTGCTGGTTCATGCCGCCCAGAAGTCGCTCGGCTGGTTCCAGGGGCTCGGCCTCACGACCATGGCTGGTGCCTTCGAGCAACTGGGCCTGCGCCCCGGAAAGCCCATGGTCCTTCTGGCCAGCATCACTGAAGCCCTGGCCGCCGTCTCGCTGCTGCTCGGTCTCTTCACCCCGCTGGGAGCGGCGGCAGCAGCCGGAACCATGGCGGTTGCCGGTGCCACCTCCCAACTCAGCGCCGGTTCCTTCTGGAACGCCAAAAAGGGAGGCGAATACCCCTACGTCCTCGCAGTCCTGGGCATCGTCCTTGCCTTCACCGGCGCCGGCGCCTGGTCACTGGATGCATTGCTGACCACCGCCTATCCCCAGGCGGCACCGTTCCTGGGAGGCACCGCCGTCGGGCTCGCCGTCGTCGTACTGGCCGGCCTTTCCGCGGCAGTGTTCCTCAAAGTTGTCCTGAACCGCCGTCCGGCAGGGCAACCAACATGACGACGGCGGCACCAACCCCAGTCTCTCCCCACCTTTCCTTACACCTACCCCTACTCAAAGGAGTCAACGATGACCACTGAAACGCGAGCACCCCAGCCGGGCCGTCCGATCGTCTTCCGCAACGGAACCGTGCTGACCATGGACGGCGCCAAGCGGGTCCTGCAGGATGCCGACGTGCTCATTGTCGGTGAGAACATCGAGGCTATCGGCCAGTCCCTGGAGGTGCCGGAGGGTACGGAGGAGATCGATGCGTCCGGCGGGATCGTGATGCCGGGCATGATCGACACCCATCGGCACATGTGGCAGACCGCGATGCGCGGCTACGGCGCCGACTGGACGCTCACCCAGTACTTCGTCTGGTACTACCTGGAGCACGGCACGGCATTCCGGCCCGAGGACATCGCCGCCGGCAACCTGCTCTCGGCGTGGGATGCGCTGGACGCCGGGGTCACCACGAGCGTCGACTGGTCCCACGGGCTGAGCACGCTTGACCATGCCGAGGCCGCGCTCGAAGCCCTCGAGGGAACCGGCGGCCGCTTCGTCTTTGCGCCGGGCAACATCTTCGCGGGGCCGTCCGAGTGGACCTCGAACCCGGATTTCAAGAGCTTTGTGGAGCGTCGCAACCCGCGCTCGGACATGCTGAAGTTCCAGCTGGCGTTCGATGTCACCGGCGATCCATCCTTCCCGGAAAAGGGCGCGTTTGAGGTGGCCCGCGAACTGGATCTGCCCGTCACCACCCACGCGGGCGTGTGGGGAGCAACCAACGACGACGGCGTCCGGCTGATGCACGAACACGGCTTCATGACGCCCGGCACGGTCTACGTCCACGCCGCGACGCTGAGCCGCGATTCCTACCAGCGCATCGCTGCCACCGGCGGGTCTGTGTCCCTGTCCACCGAGAGCGAGCAGAGCTGCGGTCAGGGGTATCCGCCGTCGTGGGTTCTGCGCCAGCATGACATTCCGATGTCCCTGTCCATCGACACCAGTGTGTGGTTCAGCAGCGACCTGTTCGTCGCGATGCGCACGACCCTCGGTGCAGACCGATCCTACGAGCACATGCGGGCGCACGAAGCCGGCGACACCATCACCCACTCGGCGCTGCGCGCTGAGCACGTGGTGGACTGGGCTACGCGCGGAGGCGCTGCGGCGCTCTCCCTGGACCACGCGGTCGGGAGCCTTGAGGTGGGGAAGAAGGCCGACGTCGTCCTTGTCAAGAACGATCACTCCCCTACGTCCTTCCCTCTGCTCAACCCCTACGGGCATGTGGCGCTGCAGGCCGGGCGTGGTGACGTACACACCGTGCTGGTCAACGGACGGGTGGTCAAGCACAACCACCGCCTGATCGGTGCGGACCTGCCGGGAATCCGCGCGAAGGTGGAGTCGACCGTGGAGCACCTGCGCTCGACCCTCGGCGAAGAAGCGTGGCAGAAGGGCATGAACCCGGACGTTCCGGAGACCAAGATCCTGGACAACCCGTACATGTACACCGACTACCGGGACGCGTCCACCCACGCGAAGGCGGCGGACCTCCCGGCCTGACTGCTTCCTCCGCCGTGGGAGAAGCTCACTGAAAGTCATCGAGGTGTTCACGGGAGCACGCTCCTTGCGTACAATAAACTGTACGCAAGGAGGTAACAATGAAAACCATGACCTATTCTGAATCCCGCGCGAACTACGCTGCCACTCTTGACGCAGTGCTCGATGACCGTGAAGAAGTGGTGATCACCCGTGCCGGCAAGGACCCCGTCGTCATTGTTTCGCTGGACGACTACCAGTCGCTGAAGGAAACCGCGTATCTTCTCCGCAGCCCGGAGAACGCCCGGCGACTTCTTGGTGCCATCGAGAACCTTGAAAGCAGCAAGGGTGTGACCCACGAGCTCGCCGAATGACGCTGGTCTGGGACGAGTCAGCGTGGGAGGACTACCTCTGGTGGCACACTGAAGACCGCAAGATCCTCAAACGAATCAATATACTCATTCGGGACGTGCAGCGGAACGGGAATGAAGGAATTGGAAAGCCCGAGCCCCTGAAGCACGGGTTTCAGGGGTATTGGTCTCGACGGATCAACGACGAGCACAGGCTCGTGTACAAGGTGGTGGAGCAGGAAGTCCGTATCGCCCAGTGCCGGTACCACTACAGCAGGTGAACACCTCCAGTGCGCTCAAAGACTGGGGCTCACCCTAGGTCCGCGGCGGAAGCAGCGCCGCACTCATGGTGTCCGCGACAAAGGTTGCGAACTGTGCCGGCGTCCATCCGCGCTGAAGCACCAGCAGTTCATACAGTTCCGGGGAGCTGACCGTCCACAGAACATCGATGGCGTCCGAGAGGGTGGTCCCTTCCTTCAGGAAACCGCGTTCGGCCAGGAATTCAGCGTTATGCCTCATCCGTTCCACGCGGTGCGCGTTACTAGCCTCCAACAGTCCGGCCATCGACGAGTCTGTCGCGGCTGCGGAGCGGATGAGCAGGAGGATCGGGGTAACTGTCGACGCCACTTCAGCCGTGAGGGTGCCCCACTGGTGCATCAGCTCCCGGGGATCATCGATGCGTTCTCGGATGTCATCCGAGCGTCGGTAGGCGGGAGTGTCACCCGTGCCGGTCAAGCCGCGCTCGTAGATGGCGCGGACCAACCCTGACTTGTTCTCGAACGACTTGTAGATAGTTTCCGCGGAGATACCCGCCGCTGCCGCGATGCTGGCCACGGTTGTCGCAGCGTAGCCGTCCTGCAGAAACCGCTGTTCCGCGACATTAAGAACCATGGCGCGCGTCTGTTCTGCGAGTGCCTTTCGGCGGCTTGAATTATAGGGGCGACGGCCATTGACCGGAGGCATTGCCAGCTCCATACTTGGTATTGGGTACAAAGCACTGTAATGAAAGGTTAGCCGATGAACGGCAACCAGGAACACCCTCATGCAGATGACCCGCAGCGGAGCCCGCTACGGGTAATCGACAGGCTCGTCAGCGCCGTCAACGACCACGACCTCGATGCCCTCACCGCCTGTTTCGCGGACGACTACGTCAACATCACACCGGCCCACCCGGCACGCAGCTTCACCGGAGTGGATCAGGTTCGGCAGAACTGGCGCACCATCTTCGAATCTCTTCCCGATATCCAGACGAGCGTTGTCAGCGCGGCCATCGACGGTCAGGTGGTCTGGACCGAATGGGAGCATCGCGGCACCGGCCGTGACGGCTCTGCCAAGCTGCTGCGCGGCGTCGTTATCTTCACGGTCGGTACTGAAAGAATCACCGGCGCCCGATTCTTTCTGGAACCGGTCGACGACGACGCCCGGGGCGTCACCGCCGCTCTCACTCACCAACTGGACCGCTAGCCCAAAGGAAGCATCATGATTCTCGTAGCCGGAGCCACCGGCAAGCTCGGCGGGCTCATTACGCAGCAACTCATTCAGCAGGGCGAACCTGTCCGTGTCCTTGTCCGGCCGGATGCTGTGGGCAATTTCGGGCCGACCACGGAGGTTGCCCTCGGTGACCTCAAGGATCCGGCCTCACTCCGCGAAGCCTGCAAGGGTGTCGACGCGGTCATCACTACGGCGAACTCAACGGCGCGGGGCGGGGCCGACACCATCGAGTCAGTGGATCTGACCGGAAACCGCAATCTGGTGGATGCTGCCGCTGCCGAGCGGGTCGGGCGGTTCATCTTCATCTCATCGCTTGGCGCGGACCCCGCCAGCACCATGCCGCTGCTTCAGGCGAAGGGAAAGACGGAAAAGCACCTTGCCGAATCCGGCATGGTCTGGACGTCGATCCAGCCGAACGTGTATATCGACCTCCTGCTGATGGGCGTCGTCGGGGGTCCGGCGCTGTCGGGTGGCCCTGTCACGCTGGTTGGCTCCGGCGAGCGCAGGCACTCCTTCGTGGCGGTGTCCGACGTCGCCGCCTACACCCTGGCCGCGCTCCACTCCCGCGCGTCCGAGAATCAAACCGTTCGGGTGGGCGGTCCGGAACCGCTCTCCTGGCGGGACGTCGTCGCGACGTTCGAGCAGTTCCTGGGCCGTCCGGTGGAGGTCCGCACAGTTCCTCTGGGTGAACCGGTACCCGGGATGCCGGAATTCATTGTGCAGCTCCTCACGGCACTGGAGACCTATGATTCCCCGATGGACATGACGGGCATGGCGGAAACTTACGGTGTGAAAGGGACCTCGCTCAGGGAATTCCTCGGCGCCACGGTCCAGCACGTGGGCTGAGGTTGTTTCTGCCGTTTGGTGAGAATTTGCATGCCCCGCCGCGAGCCTTACTCCTCGACCAGCCGCCTGCGGTTCTTCAGTTCCGTCACCCAACTCCTGATCTCGGCGTCCGAGAAAGGAACCGCTCCCCCACGAAGGTCGTCAATCAGAGTGCCGGTCGCACTCAAAGCAATGTCGAGAACCCGATCGGCTACCCGCTGCGGCAGGCCCACATCCTCCATCCACCTCAAAAGATGCTTGCGCGAGATACCTGTCCGCTTCCCCGCTATGGGCAAAGCAAGTGATCTGTCTCCGTAAACCACGGTCGACGGAATGTCATAGACCGGCGCTATTGCGGTCCCGCCGAGCGCATCCTGCAGGAGAGAGACGTTCTTCGCATGAAGGTCGCCGTTCCCCGTCAGCCAGGCGAAGACCAGTTGCAGCGCCAGGTTGCGCAGCGCCGGAAGCGGAGCATCGCAGAGTGCGATGAGTTCCCGGCACACCTGTTCATAGGGCACATCATATTTAGCGGCGGGATGCAGCCCCATGAACCCTCCGTCACGGAACTGCCCCTGGGGACGATCTGCACATCACCCACCGTGTCACCTCCCACTGCGAGCAGAAGGGACAGTTCATCGTCCATCGACGTTTTTACGGCCCTGCGCAGCAATGAGAGGCGGCGCCCTTCAGGCAGCAAACCAGCAAAAAAAGGGGGCACAGCGCCACCGGTCAGGATCACGGCTTCGGATGACAGCGGTAGCGATGCCGCCACTGCTGGACCGCCCGTCACAAGGTATTCCGGCAGATAGCTGAACCGTGTCCCGCTTTCATACCGTTCCAGTTGGGCGGCGAGGACACCCCGTTTGTAGACGTCAGCCTGCCGCTGACCCTTGACATCCTCGAATGATTTCATCGGATGCCACCGCCCTGCGATTCGGGCCCTTCAGCGCCCTGCGTCTCGCGGCGCCAGCCCGTGACAGCGAGATCTAGTCCCAGTGTGCGAAGGACCACCAGCAGCGACTCCAACCTGACCGTCGGCTTCCCGTGTTCAACGGATCGGACGAATCGTTCCGAAACGCCGGCAAGGTCAGCGAGATCAGCTTGCGTGAGCTGCTCGGCGACGCGCCGGGCACGCACGGATTCCGCAAGAGTCTGCTCGAAAGCCACTTTTATCCACTCCTCGTCCGGCACGATCGTACCGATTCTTTCAGTATGTGGGCCCCTGACGAGCTTTTCAACGGCAATCGAGCATCAAACGGTACGAACGTTTCGATTCGTGCCTATCTGTCCTGAGAACAGCCAGGTTTTGAGGTCAAAATCGACAAAACGGCACGATCATGCCGGTCGCCCTACTGGTTTAGACGTTGCGTGCCACTCTAAAAAAGCAGTACCGCCAGCCGTCTCACTCAAACAGGCCCCGCACATCGCCGGCGGTGAGAGCGGAAGAGAACATGGCGTCGTCGTCCATTACTGCAGTGAAGAGCTTCGCCTTCTTCTCCTTCAACGCCATCACCTTTTCCTCGATGGTGTCCTTTGCCACCAGCCGGTACACCATCACGTTGCGCTGCTGCCCGATCCGGTGCGCCCTGTCCACCGCCTGGTTTTCGCTGGCCGGGTTCCACCACGGGTCCAGCAGGAAGACGTAATCCGCTTCGGCGAGGTTCAGACCGAACCCGCCCGCCTTCAGGCTGATCAGAAAGACGGGCGCTTCTCCGGACTTGAACTTCTCGATCACCTGCGCACGTCGGCGGGTTTTTCCGTCCAGATAGGCATAGTCCATTCCGGCTGCCTCCAGCCGTTCAACTGCTTTGGCCAGGAACCCGGTGAACTGGCTGAACACCAGCGCCCGGTGGCCCTCCGCAACAAGGTCCTCAAGCTGCTCGAACAGCGCGTCCAGCTTGCTCGATGGAACCGTTGCATACTTCTCATCCACCAGCGACGCGTCCAGGCTCAACCGCCGCAGCATCGTCAGCGACCGGAAAATCTCGAACCGGTTCTTGTTCATGTCAGCGAGCAGGCCAAGCACCTTCTGGCGCTCACGCTGCAGGTGCCGCTGGTAGATGGTGCGGTGCCGGGGAGAAAGCTCAAGTTCGAGCACCTGCTCCTGCTTGGGCGGAAGGTCCCTCGCCACCAGCTCCTTGGTGCGGCGGGTGATCAGCGGACGAATCCTGCGCCGCAGCTGAGCCAGCCTCTCGGCGTCGGACTCCCTCTCGATGGGCCGCTGATAGTACTCCGCAAACTTTCTGGAGCTGGGAAACAGGCCCGGGGCGGTGATCGCAAAGAGCGACCACAGCTCCATCAAGTTGTTTTCCATCGGTGTGCCGGTAATCGCCAGCTTGAACGGCGCCGGGAAGTCCCGCGCATTCTCGCTGGCCCGGGTCACCGGATTCTTCACGAACTGCGCCTCGTCCAGGATCAACCCTGCCCACTCCTGTGCGGCGTAGGCCTCGTAATCCAGCCGGAACAGCGTATAGGACACAATTACGACGTCGTTGCTGGTCGCCAGCACGGCAGGATCGGCACCGCTGCGGCGGAGCGTATCCATTACTGCTTCGGTGCGCAGGTTCGGCGCGAACCGGTGAGCCTCGGCCGCCCAGTTGGGCACCACGGACGTGGGAGCGACGACAAGGAATGGCCGCGTTTCCTGCCCCGCTTCCCGCGTGTGCGTCTCCCGCGTATGCGCGATCAGCGCCAACGCCTGAAGCGTCTTTCCGAGCCCCATGTCATCGGCCAGGATGCCGCCGAGTCCGTGCTCCCAGAGAAAGGCCAACCAGCTGAAGCCCTCCTGCTGATAGGGCCGCAGCGTTGCCTGAATTCCGGCCGGCACGTCCCTGGCAGGCACCTCGGACAGCTCAAGCAGCGCGGACACCGAGTTCCGCCAGGACTCGGCCTGTTCGGCAGTGGCTGCGAGGTCCGCCAGCTCCTCCCATAGGCCTGCCTGGAAGCGGCTGATCCGCAGCTCAGCAGTGTCCTTGTCCTGCAGCGCCCGGGCTTCTTCGATCAACCGGCGGAGCTGGGAGAATTCCGGCTGGTCCAGCGAGAAGTAGCCGCCACCAGGCAGCAGCAGGTGGTCCTCGTCGAGGGCGAGCGCTCGGAACAACTCGCCGAACGGAACCTCCGTGCCGCCCAGCGAGACGCTGACGCCGAGGCCAAACCAGTCGCGGTCGTCCGTCTCGCTGGTACTCACGGAAACCATTGGCTGCTCTGTCAGCTCCGTGTAGTCGGGGACGTCCTCGCTCTGCACAACGCGCACCTGTTCGAGAGCTTCGAGTTGCGGCACCAGTTCGGCGACGAACCGTGCGGCGGCCACGCCGTGCAGTTCCCTCGGTTCCGGCCGGCCCGGAAAGCCGTCCGCCGGCCGCGGAAAGGCGTCATACCAGGCTGCGCGGAAACCGTCGAGCACGCCGGCAACGGCGGCCAGGGTGCCGGCTTCCGCCGGCTGGTCCCGGTGGCCCGTGCCGTCGTCGGGAAGCGGGTGCGCCGTCGTCGTTCCTCCCTGGGTGTACTCCCAGGACCAGCTCAACCGCACTGCCTCAGTCTGCGCGGGGGAATCGGAGGCACGACGGCGCGAGCCGGTTGCGGTGGGCGCGTAGCTGATTTCCAGCAGCAGGGAAGGCGGCGGGATCTCCGGCAACTCAACCGAGCCGTCCCTCGATATGAGGTTCACCTGCTGGTGCAGCTGGGGATAGTAATCGCGGAGGAAGGCTTCGCGGCCGGTTTCGGGAATTTGCAGCGGGCTTCGTGCAGTCACCAGGGAACGGAGGGTCCCCGGAATCGGAGTGGACGTGGGCGCAAGTCCGATATTCCGGTCGGACAGCGGTGCGTCTGCGTCCTCCGGGTCCCACCAGAAGATACCGTGGACCGGCGAACCGACCAGACCGATCGACGTCGGATCCAGGGCATCGCCGTCAACCTCCACGTGGGGCGCGAGGATCAGTCCGCCGCCGTCGGCCTGCACATTGAGGCTTACCTCCGCGGTGTTGTGGAGCGTTACCTTCCCGCTTCCAGCGGTGATGAACTGCACTCCTGCCTCTCGTCCGCGCACCAACAGGTCCCACAGCAGCGGGCTCCGGAAATCGTCCACCCTGATTGAGTCACCGGGGCCCTGACCCGTACCTGCGCTCCGTGCGCGGACTGCCGCGAAGGTGGACATCCAGTCCCAGTGCGCTTCCTCGAAGCCCGCTCTGTTGTACCCGGCGAAGAAGCTCTGCCAGCGCAGTTGGCCGGTGATCCAGGTGCCGCCGGCGCTGCGTTGCACGGGTCGGATGTCGAGATGCACGCCCGGGTCCTGCCGCTTGAACCGGCTGGGCGAGGAACGCGGTGCGTCTTCACGCAATTCGAAGGAGAGCGCCAGGGGAACCGCAGGCCCGGGTGGACGGGTGGAGTAGCCGCTGGCTGAGTACGTATTCACCGGCGCAGCAGGCTTCGGGTTCAGGAGCGAGTCGAGGCTACGCTGCCAGTCGGGAGATGCAGGCGCTGTGGGTGCCTCTTGCGCAGGCGGTTTTGCTGGTGTTTTTGGAGCGTCGAATGGCATCACCTCAAGGATACCGGTGCGCTTTGCTGACCGGCAGCGCGCCGCCGTAGTGGTCTCGCCGTACCCCGCGGGTGAGGAGACCACGACCTAAGCTGGTGCCATGGAATTCCTGCGCAACCTGCTCCTCGTTCTGCACTTTGTCGGTCTTGCTGCCATCCTGGGTGGCGTCATCGCGCAGATTCGGAGCATGCGTACCGGCGGGGCCGTGGTGACACCGGGCATCATGCACGGCAGTTGGCTTCAGCTGGTCTCCGGGCTGGGACTGGTCGGCGTTCTCGAAGCCGGAGATCTGGCGGAAGTCGACAACATCAAAATTGGAGTGAAGCTCCTGGTGATGGTCGCCGTCGTCGTACTGGCTTTCATCAACCGCAAGAAGGACGCAGTGCCGTCCGCCATTCTGGGAGTAATTGGCGGCCTGACGCTGCTCAACATCATCATTGCGGTGTTCTGGCGGTAGAGCTTTCATCTCCTGACGCGAGGCATCCACAGGCCCTGGTACGACGAACAGCCTTGCGACGGAAGGAACACGATCCACATGTTGAACACCGAACGAACCGGCTCCGGCACACCGCTTGTCCTCGTCCACGGACTCGGATCCAGCATCCGTAACTGGGATCCGGTCCTTCCCATGCTGCAGGAAAAGCGTGAGGTCATCTCCGTCGATCTGCCCGGATTCGGCAAGAGCGAGCCCCTCACAGGTGAGGTGACCATTGACACCCTGACCGCCGCCGTCGAACGGTTCCTTCGCGAGGAGGGCCTTGAGGATGCTGACATTGTCGGCAGTTCGATGGGTGCGCGCATGGTGGTCGAGATGGCTCGCCGCGGGCACACGGGCAACGTCGTGGCGCTGGATCCCGGTGGATTCTGGAACGACACCCAGGTGCGCATCTTCAACAGCACCATCACGGCGTCCATCGCGCTGGTGCGCCGGATCCAGTCCATCCTGCCGTCACTGGTCAAGCAGGCTGCGGGCCGTACCGCACTGCTCGCGCAGTTCTCGGCGGCTCCGTGGAAACTCGATCCGGACCTGGTGCTCACGGAGCTTCGCGGATTCAGTACCTCCCCCAGTCTCGATGAGGCGCGCAGGTCACTGGCACACGGGCCGCGGCAGCTGGGTGCGCCGCAGGGCACACTCAAGGGAAACCTCGCGTTCGGCTGGGGCCGGCAGGACAAGGTGACTCCGCTCAGCGAAGCGGCAGTCGCCATGTCGCTCTACCCGGACGCCACCTTGCACGTCTTCGAGAACTGCGGGCACTTCCCCCACTGGGACCAGCCGGAGGAAGCCGCGCGCTTCATTCTGGATTCAACGGGTCGGTAAGCCTTCGACCAGGAGCACAGGTGACCGGGCCGGTCCGCTGCCGAAGGCTGAGCAAGCGGACCCTGCCCGGTGAGAACGTCCGTCAGGTCATGACGGCCGCTCCCAGCACAATCATCACCCGCGGGGCTTGCTGATTCCTTGGGAAGGGAGGCAGTGAGGCGGCGGGGCCACATCGGGGGAAACGGGCCCCGCCTCGCGGGAGATCTCCGTCCAGATCACATCCCGCTGCCGTTTATTCTCGTCTCCCTTTGCCCTCACGGGATAGCTTTGGGGATTATTACCGCCGACGACGAGCACATGACGCTCGCGACTGGTCCGTCACTGGCAGCTGATGTCCGGATTGAAGGTCGCAAAGGTACCGTCGAAGGGCATTCGGCTCTAACTGAGGGCTCGTTCCAGTCCGTCCAGGATCACGTCGAGGCCGTACTCGAATTCCTCCGCGAAGTCATAGCCCGGCTGCAGAACGTGGTCCGTCACGAACGCCGCCAGGTTTGGGTACTCATTGGCAGGAAACGGCTCAAACATGTCCTGCGCCATCGCTTCGATTTCGGCCGGGGTATCGATGGGCATACTCATCTTTGTGAGTGCGAAGCCGTAAATGTATCCGTCGAGGAGCGAGTAGGCGTGTGCCACCATCGCCATATCGAACCCTGCCCCACGGAGGTTGCCGATGACCGCGTCATGATGACGCAGGTTGGCAGCTCCAGGCCGCCTTCGTGACTCCATCAGTCCGATCGCCCACCGGTGGCGCGCAAGTGCGTCCCGGAGCGAGAGCGCCCGTTCCCGCATTGCTGTTTTCCACTCCCCCTGCACAGGAGGAACCGGAATCTCACCGAAGACGATGTCGATCATCGCATCGATAAGGTCATCCCGGTGCGAGATATGGCGATAGAGGGCCATGGGAGCGACGTTCAGTGTCTTGGCGACATGGCGCATTGTCAGTCCCTCCAGTCCCGCAGCGTCCGCATGCGCAATGGCAGCCTGAACGACGCGCTCCCTGGTGAGGGGTCGACGGCGTGTCCCGGCGTTAGTGCTCGCTTCTGACATCTCGTCCCTTTTCGCTCGGCCATCGAAAATTCCCACTTACTTCTCGTGTACTTAGTACACTACTGCGTGTACGCTGTACACATTCCGTGAAACTGTTCACGGATTCACCAAAGGAACGGTTATGAGTAATTCACACGGGGTTCTCCCCGAGGCACCGGCACCGGCATCGTCGAGGCTTACACCGGCGTCACCCAAGCGCCTTGCGAGGATTGCAGGAGTGTTCTACCTCCTGGTAGGAATCACGGGCGGCTTCGCTGCGGGGTTTATGGACCCCTTCCTCTATGTCGCCGGTGACGCGGCGGCAACCGCCGGCAACGTGACGGAGAACCCCACACTCGTGCGGATCGGCGTCGTTTCCCACCTCGTGGACGCCGTCTTCTTTCTCCTGACGGCGGTGACGCTTTACCTGTTGCTCAAGCACGCAGGCAAACATGCGGGCCGTCTCATGGTGCTGGCTGTGATCGTCGCCGCCGGCATTATTTCGGTCAGTGCAGTCTTCACTTATGTGGCGCTCCAGGTAACAACAAACGGCTCCTATACGGATGCCTTCGGGCTGCTGGGGTCCAATGCACTGGTGCTTCTGCTGCTGGACATCCAGCACTACGGCATCCTTGCCGCACAGGTCTTTTTCGGGTTGTGGTTGGCACCCTTGGGCTACCTGGTGATCAAATCGAAGCTATTCCCAAGGGCGCTTGGCTTCATCCTCATCCTGGCCACAGCCAGTTACCTGGTCGATGTTGCCCTCGCGTTCCTGTTTCCCGCACTCGCAACGCAGATTCATAGCTACCTAGGCATTGTGCCGGCCATCGCAGAAATCTGGATGGTGTTGTACCTACTCATCATCGGTGTCCGCACTCCGCGCGTGGCGGGCCGGCTGCCGGCACAAGTGACGCCAGCGCCGGCCTGGTGAGAGGCGGCAATAACTTCAGCGACGTCGTCGTACGTTCCGTGAACATCCGTGGTTCAGCAAGGGCAGATCCTGCCCTTGCTGGTCTAGGAGCCTTCGAGGTCTTCGAGCGACTTGCTCCTGGTGTCAGGGGACAGCAGTGTTGCCACTGCGGCAAGCACGCAGATACCGAACGTAGTCAGCCCGATAACCATCGGCACGTTCGATGAACCCGGCGGAGCAATGGCCGTGAAGACGCTCGGGAAGAATGACGCGATCATCAGCCCAACGTTCTGCGACACCGCAAAACCGGTGACGCGGATCCGCATGGGGAACTGCTCCTGGAAGAACGTGGCGAAGGTGGCGTTCCACATCTGAAAGAAGAGCCCCTGCACGATCACGACGCACACAAAGACCAGCAGCAAACTCCTCTGATCGATGGCCCACAAGTACCCTCCTGCCAGCAGGCCTCCGCCAAGCCCGCCAACCACCATGAGAGTCCGCCGGCCGATCCTGTCCGACAGCGCGCCGAATGCCGGGATGGTCAACACAGCGACCACGTTGGCTACGAGGGTCACCCAGAGGAAATCATCGCTTGAGTAGCCAATGCCGTACCCATCCTGCGTTGCATAAGCGACGCCGAAAATTAGCGTTGCCATACCGATGACATTGGTGAAGGTCATGATGATGCAGCGAACCACTACCCAGGGGTACGTGCGCAGCAGTTCGACCAGCGGGAACCGGCGCTTTGTCTCTCCGCTTGCAGACTGGGCCTGGTATGCCGGAGGCTCCTCCACCCGACGGCGGATGTAGTAACCGGCGAGGATCACCAGGGCGCTGAGCAGGAACGGGATGCGCCAGCCCCAGGCCTCGAACTCGGCATCCGGAAAGATGGCAGCGAGTGAGAGCAGGACGCCGGTAGCCAGGATTGACCCGACCTGCGTGCCCTGGAGGCTGAAGCTTGCGAAGAATCCACGCCGGGCATCGGGTGAGTGCTCGACGATCATGGCGCTGGCTCCGCCGAGCTCACCTGCAACCGCGAACCCCTGGATCAGGCGGAGGACCACCAGCAGGGCGGGCGCGAGGAGACCTACCTGCCCGAACGTGGGCAACAGACCGACGGCGAAGGTCGCGAAGCCCATCAGCAGCATCGCAGCGACCAGCACCTGCTTGCGGCCGTGCCGGTCACCGTACGCACCGAGGACCACAGCGCCGACCGGACGGGCTACATATCCCACGGCGTAGGTGGCAAGGGAGGCGATAATTCCCACCGTCGGATTCTCGGACGGGAAGAAGATAGCGGGGAAGACCAAGGTTGCGGCGAGCCCGTACAACGCAAAGTCGTAGTACTCGAGCGCGCTCCCGATCCAACCGCTCATCGCGGCCTTCTTGGGATTCCTCTGACCGACGCTGGAATCGCGGATCGGGCTGACGTCCTCGGTGGGCGTTCTACTCATTGCTGATATTCCTTCGTCGCCATTGGCAAGGAGCCGCAACTTCCGTCCCGGCATGGCTTCGTGTTGTGACCGGCAGGAGCGCATTGGACAGGAGTTACAGAACCTGTGCCGGCGCTCACATTGAATCGATTCATGCCAGCCTAGGGCGCTGGCCGGGGCCGCGTCAAAGCCTCGGCACAAGCCGCTCCGATGCCTGGCACGGTTGCTATCGTTGCACCGTGTCCGCTACCCACTCCGCCCCCTCCCTCAGTGACCGTGCCGCGCTCGTCATCGTTGACGTCCAGCAAGCCTTCGACGACGCCGCCTACTGGGGCACACGCATCAACTCCTCCTGCGAGGAGAACATCGCCGCCCTCCTGACTCACTGGCGCGAGACCGGCCGTCCCGTCGTCTTTGTCCGGCACGACTCCACAGATCCGGAGTCTCCCCTGCACCCCGACCATCCGGGACACGCGTTCAAGGACTTCATCACCGGCACACCGGACCTGCTGGTACACAAAAGCGTCAACTCCAGCTTCCACGGCACCCCTGATCTCCACGCCTGGCTGCAGGAGAACGCCATCTCCGAACTGGTTATCTGCGGAATCACCACGAATCACTGCTGCGAAACCACAGCCCGCGTCGGAGGCAATCTGGGCTACATGGTTTTATTCGCGCTTGATGCCACGCATACCTTCAACCGCGTCGGTCCGGATGGCGATGATGTTTCAGCGGACGCGATTTACCGCATGACTGCCGTGAACCTGCACGGCGAGTTTGCCGCCGTCGTGAACACAGCTGACCTGCTTGCACCGGCGCAGACGGCCGCAGTTGGGAGTCAGTGACTACGCGTTAGTCGGGTAACGGTGACCGCTGCCCTCAAAATCAGACGCTGGTACCGGTGGAGAATCCACTCGTGAAAGCGGCAGCGAAGAACAGCACCCAGCCGATGATGAGCAGAATGCTCAGCGCGCCGAGAATAATCGCGACCCACCCCAGCAGACGCCCGCCGGCTGCCGGTTCACCCATCCGCTCAGCCTTGTTCGCCGAGCTGATCGCGAGCGGCCCGAAGACAAACCAGAACAGGAACATCCCGAGTACGCCATAGGCAAGAGACAGTTGGGCAGCGCGCTTTCCCTCGTAGTCCGACCCCGCATAGCTCATGCCCGGAGACCGGCGGGTGCTGGCGGCCGCGAAGGGCTGTTCGCTCGGATATGGGGCACGATTCTGGGTGGAGTAACTCGACATGGGTATTCCTTCTGAGACAAGGTGGATAGTCCGGGATCCTGTTGGTGAGTTACCGCCAATACACCCGTATGCGAGCACATCCTATTGCACGGCGACTTACCCGACGACGATGTAGGCGGAAAACATGACACAACAGCACGACGACGGCGTACGCGGCGTCCTGTTCGACGTTGACGGCACGCTGGTGGACACGAACTACCTGCACACCCTCGCGTGGTGGCAAGCCTTCCGCCGCTTCGGCCACGACGTTCCGATGGCCAGCATCCATCGCACCATCGGGATGGGTGGCTCCACCCTCATTGAGCACCTCATCGGCGAGGGCCGGGACACCGGCCAGGACGAGGAGCTCAAGGACACCCACGGGGCGCTGTTCTCAGCTCAGTGGCCTGCCATCCGCTCGTTTGACGGCACCCGGGACCTACTGAATCATTGCGCGGAAGTGGGCCTCGCCGTCGTGCTGGCCACGTCCGCGAACAACGAGGAGCTGGCCGTCCTGAAGAAGGTGATCGATGCGGATGACGCGATCACCGGCGCGACCACCGCAACCGACACCGGCATCAGCAAGCCCTCCCCGGACATCCTCGAAGCAGCACTCGGCGTCGGAGAACTCAAGGCCGAAGAGGCAGTGTTCATTGGCGACGCCGTCTGGGACGTCCTCGCCGCCAACAAGCTCGGCATGCGCACCATCGCCGTCACTACCGGCGGAACCAGCGAAGCTGAACTGCGCGACGCCGGTGCGGCCTATGTGTTTGAGAACGTCCGGGAGCTGTTGAACGCCGTCCTCGCCGGCGAGGTTCCTGAACTGGCGAAAGCAACCGGCGGATGAAGCCCGATTATCCCTACGCCCTCACCTTTGCCCGCTACCGGGAGCTGATGGAGAAGGACTTCGCGCGGCTTCTGGAGCTCACACGCTCCGCCGACGCCGCGGCCCGGATTCCTGCCTGTCCGGACTGGGATGTCGAACAGCTGGTCCGGCACACCGCGCTCGTGTACCTGCAGAAAGCCGAGACCATCCGCACCGGCGCCAAGCCGCAGGGCCGCTGGGTTCCGGAGGACATTCTGCAGCTGGGTCCGGCCGAGATATTGGAGACCTGCTACCAGCGGATCACTGGCGAATTCGATGCCCATGATCCCTCAGACCCCGCGGAATCGTGGGTGACTGAGGATCAGACCGTGGGTTTCTGGATCCGCCGACTGACGCACGAGACCTCGATCCACCGCTACGACCTCGAAGCAGCCCTGGGCGATCCGCAGCCGGTCGAGACAGAGCTCGCAGTCGACGGGATCGACGAGGTGCTGACAGTCATGTTCGAGCGCGGGCGGTCGGCGGGCACGGATTCCGGTCCTGCTGAAGTCACCGGACATTTGATCCTGGAAAGCGGCGGTGCATCCTGGTCGGTTCACCTGCTGCCTCACGACGTCGAGATTTCCGCCGATGCGGCAGGCTCCTCCCCCGATGCCAGTATCAGCGGGGAACCCAACGACATTCTGTTGTGGCTCTGGGGCCGCGAACCGCTGCCCATTCAAGCTGGCGACGCCGGTTTGGCAGCAGAATTACGACGGCGCCTGGCCGCAACCACCTGAAGTGCCGGATTCAGCGAGGACTGCTGCTCCGCAAAGGCACCGTTGTTGTGCAGGATCGTGGGGACGTCCCTACGATCCTGCGCAGATGCGGCACTCCTGACGCGGTTCCGGAGCCTGGAAGTGTTTAGACTGAACCTGCTGCTGCCGTCAATCGCCAAAGGAGTCCGGTCCTGATACGCACCATCAGCTACAACCTTCGTGAGCACAAGGCGCGCGGTGAGCTCGAAGCCCTCGCCGAGGATTACGAGGTGGATCTGCTGTGCCTGCAGGAATGCGATGCATCGGACCTGCCTGACGTCGTTGGTGGGCTGCAGATGGCAACCGCCACCAAGGAAAACCGGCTGGGACTCGCCATGTATTATCGGCGCGACCGCTTCGACATGGTCCGTGCCGACTCCTTCTCGCTCAAGAAGTCCCTGCATGACCGTGTGCTCACGCCTGCACACGAGCGGCTGATCGGCGTCAAGCTCCTCGACCTGCAGACGGACAACACGCTCGTGGCCGGGTCCTTCCATGCGGCTCCCCTGACGGCCTCTAATTCGCTGCGCAGACATCAGATCAATGCCGCGCATGCCGAACTCCTGAGCATGGGGGACGGTTTTGCCACCTTGATGGTCGGCGACTTCAACTACCCGTTTTTCACGCAGAAACTCACCGAGCGCATGAACGAATCCGGCTACGATCTGTCGCTGAGCGACCGGCGAACCTACACCCGCGGCATGGTCTTCCGGGGACACTTCGACTTTGCGACGTCGCGCGGACTGGAAATCGACAAGGTGGAGACCCTGCCGCGTGGGGCGTCCGACCACCTGCCGATCCTCGTGCTCGCGGACTACCGGGCCAACGTCGAGGAGCCGTCTACGGAGGACGAGATCCAGCCCGCCTAGAATTGTCAGGAGCGGCTGTTACGTTCAGAATTCCACTGGACAGCTGCTCAGGCAGCACAATCCGCGACGGCGGGCACGGGGAGCGGGGCAATCATGAGGGTTGAGTTCGGCTGGTTTCTCGACCGCGCGCCGTGGTCTTTTCAATCCGGTGGCCTGAACACCGTACGAGTGGGCCGCCTCGGCTTTGTGGCACTGCTGCAGACCAGGCTTGGCATCACACGGCCAGAAGTCGCGCACCTTGGGCGCGTGAACCAGTACACCGCGCGTTTGCGGGCACTGGACAGTTCGTCAGCGTGGTTCTCGACCTCCTTTGCCGTGGACCCATGGTCAACCGCTCAGGATCTCCTCTATGCGCGGGATGACCTGGTGGCCAACGGTTGGGACGGCCGTCTTCCCGCAGGCCATCCCTCCAATTTGTTGCAGACTCTGGCGGCGGCCGAGGCGGTCGAACTTCCGCTTGCTCCGGCACTTGCTGACGACGTCGCCGGGCTGACGGCTGCCCTGGAAACTCCACTTCCGCTCGGCATCTCAGCCGTTGCGCTGCAGCACCCGCGGTCCTCCTTTCCCTCAATTTGGCAGGCGATTCTCGGGAAGCTCGAAGTGCGCGGCGTCAGCATCGTGGAGCCGGAACCCACCGCAGCGCCGCCACCACGCATCACGGTTCTGCACGCGGAAACTGAGTGGGAAGCCGCAGAGCACGCTGCCCGGTGGTTGGGTGCCGGCGGTAGCGGTAGCGGTAGCGGTAGCGCGGGCGCTGCGGGCACTGCGGCGAGTACCGCCGTCGTCGTATCGCACCAGACCAACATTCTGGACCATTACCTTTCCGCCCGTGGACTGCCGCGCATCGGCATCGGAGCCAGATCCCGTTGGCGAGCACAGGACCAGATCATCCCGCTCTTCATGGAGATCATTTGGGGTCCGGCGAATGTGCAGTTGCTCAGCGAGTTCCTCGCACTCCCGGTCTCGCCCGTACGGCGTGATGCCGGCCGCGAACTCCTCAAAGCCCTGAAAGAGGAGCCGGGAACCGGTGGCGAAGCGTGGAACGTGGCGCTGCAGGCGATCGCAGAGCTACCCGACTGTGACAGGGAACAGGCCTCCGAGCTCGACGAGCTATTCTCCCGGAATCTCCTGATCGAGCACCACGGTGTCAGCGGTACGCAGATTGCGGCAAAGACCGAATGGCTTGCAAAACGGCTCAATCGGCTCGCTCGTCATCGCACCGAGTTGGCCTCCACCTACGCGCAGCTGCAGACGCTGATTGCCCTGATTTCCGGCCTGCCGTTGGTGTCCCGAACGGACCTTCGGCGGATGATCTCCTCGGTCGTGGCGGAAACCACCAATCCGCTTGCAGCCAGCGAAGCGTCCGACTGGCTGCGGCTTGAGCACCTCACCGAGCTGATGGATCCAGTGGATGACGTCCTGTGGTGGGGATTCCAGAACGCTACGGCGCCACGAACGCGTCGCTGGGACCGTTCCGATATTGAGGCACTCTCTTCGGTGGGCGTGCACCTGCCCTCACCCGAGAGCCTGGCGATGCTGCAGATCACCCAGACAGTCCAGGCCTCGACGCGCTGCCGGAACCTTCTTATCGTCCAGACTGCCCAGCAGGAAGGCGAGCCCACTGAGAACAATCCCCTGCTTGAGGCTTTGGTCGCCGCACAGCCCGCAACCGGTTCGGGGCCATCGCTACGCGAGCAGATCAGGGAATGCACTGTGACACCGGTGCAACTGGTCCAGAACAACCGTTGGGCCTTGGCAGGACGGTCGGCGCGGATGGGCCCCGTCGATCCCGTCCGCGTAGCGCCGCCGCCTCCTGAGTTCGAGCTGGAGCCGCGCGCTGATTTCGCCCCTGACGCGCTGTCCTTCAGCCAGCTCGGCAACCTGCTGGGATGTTCCCTGGCCTGGGTGCTCGACAAGAAAATGCGGCTACGGCCCGCGGATGCCGACAGCGCGCCGAGCGGCAACACCATGATCGGGATCTTCGCGCACAAGCTGGTCGAGGAACTGCATCACGATCTCTCAGCCCAACTCCGCGCCGTCCCCACGCCCGAGGAAATCGACCGCAAGATCGACAAACTCCTGCCGCACCTCGCATCGGAGCTTCTCCTACCAGGGCAAAGCGCAAGGCTGAAGAATCTGCGCGCAGTGCTGTCCTCCAACGTGATGAAGTTCTTCACCTGGGTGAGCGCTGCCGGGATCACCATCCAGGACGTCGAGAAGCCGTTCGAGAAGTTCCTTGAACTCACCGTGGACGGAAAGCAGATGTCGGTTCCGGTGAGAGGCTCCATCGACGTCGCGGGGATAGACGGCGAGGGCAGGCCTGCCGTCATTGACCTGAAATGGAGCAACCGGGACAAGTACCGTCTGGAAGAGGTACGCGAGGGAAAGGCCCTCCAGTTGGCGCTGTACCAGTGGGCGCTCGGTGGGGAAACCGAAGGAGATGTCAGCGAAACTGCGCCGACCGACGGGAATCGATCGGATGGCGTGGGCAGACCCGCCGCTTACTACTTGCTCAAGCAAGGCAGCTTTGCGACCACCCACCCGGGGCTGGGCGGATCGGCAACAGCAGCCGAAGGACCGGACGCCCTGTGGGATTCCGCAGTGAAAGCGGTAACCTTCTCTGTCTCGGAAGTAGTTCATGGCCGTATCTCAGCAACGCCGCTGGTGGACACAGCCCGCGAGGCTGACGGCGGGGAAACCGGTGAGGCCCGGGCAACGGCGGACGGGCGTTTTTATGGCAAACCACCCTGCCGGTTCTGCCACTTCAGCAGGCTCTGCGGATTGGCGGGCGACTTCTCATGAACACCCTCAGCAACGTACTGATGATTTCGGCGAGCGCCGGCACCGGGAAAACGCATGCGCTGACCAACGTCATTGCTGACCGCATCGCCGGCGGCACACCTGCCGCTGCCATCATGGCGACCACCTTCACCAAGAAAGCGGCCGGTGAGCTCAAGGAACGCATAGCTCTGCGGCTGCTGGACGATCAGGGCTCGGGCGCTCACGGATCGGGCGCTCAGAACTCCAGCGAACAGGGTTTCAGCTCCGACAACTCGAGCGTGCCGGATCCCCTGAAGCTGAAGGAAGCAGCACAGCAACTGTCCACAAGCCTCATCGGCACCGTCAACAGCGTCTGCAGCAGGCTCCTCACCGAATACGCCATCGACGCCGGGCTTTCTCCTGCCCTTGAAGCGATCGCCGAGGGAGAGCAGGACGGCATTTTCCGGCTCGCTACGGACGAAGTGCTTGCCGATTATTCGGACCAGATCCTGCCGATCGCACGCAGAATGAGCATGGTGGAGGACGACGCGTGGATGGTGCTCGTCCGCGGTATCTGCGATGCGGCCCGCAACAACCTCCTGCAACCACAGGACCTCGCTGCCTGTGCCGAACGTTCCTGGCAGGGCTACCAGAGCGTCCTGGAGGAACGCGGAAGCTATGACGGCAGGCAAGCCTGGCTGGACGGCCTCCGCCACGCGCTGCCGGAACTTCAGGCCGTGCTGCGTGACGGCCTCGACCCCGCGGGCAAACCCGTCAATGTGGCAGCCAAGAACTTCGCGGAGAACTGGCCCAAGATTGTCCACCGGATCACCTCCATGGGGGACGTCGAGGACGTCTCCTGGGAGCAATGGCGCGGCGCTATTCCGGCCGCGTCCTCAAAGCTCATCAAAACCATCTTCGAGCAGCCGATCGCCGCATTTTCCGAAGAGCTGCTGAGCAATCCGGCGTTCCACGATGACATTGAGCAGTTCATCCGGCTTATCTACGCGTGTGCGGCTGAATGCCTCGAAGCGTTCGAGCGTTTCAAGCACACCCACGGCCTGATGGACTTCGTTGACCAGGAAACCCTGGCCCTCAAACTCGTCCGTGAGAATGAGGCGTTCAGGCAGTCCTTCTCGCAGCGGGTGCAGTTCCTGGTGGTGGATGAATTCCAGGACACCAGTCCCCTTCAACTTGAACTCTTCCTGCAGCTCAGCAGGCTCGTGGATCGCGCCGTCTGGGTGGGTGACCCCAAGCAGGCCATCTACGAGTTCCGCGGAACCGATCCTGAGCTGATGGATGCGGTGGTCTCCAAGGTGACCCAGCGTGAGATGTTGAGCAGCTCCTGGAGGTCTGAACAGGTTCCCCTCGACCTGTCCAACGCAACGTTCATCCCTCTGTTGGCAGCCGTTGGGATGAGCCGCGAGTCCGTGGAGCTCCGTCTGCCGGACGCCCGTGCCGACTGCACCGGCGGGTTCCTGGAAGCGTGGAGCCGGACAGCGGGGAAAGACGAAGAGCGGCTTGCGGCAACCGCCGTCGGTGTCGTTGACCTGTTGCGCCGGCGTCCGGAGCTGGAACCGAAAGAGATCGCCGTGCTGACGCACACCAATAAGGAAGCGCAGGCAGTGGCAGCAGCGCTGTCCGCACTCGGCATCCGGGCAACGCTCAACAGCCAGCCGCTGCTGAGTTCCCGTGAGGTGCAGTTGGCGCGGGCCGCTCTGGCCTTCGTTGCCGACGCACGTGACACCATCGCACTCAGTGAGGTTGTTGCCCTGCATCCGGGGCACCGGGCACATGAAAAGTGGCAGCAGGCGTTGCTGGCCTCGCCCGAGCCTGCTGAAACCCTCGCGGAATGGGCTGCCGATCCGCTCTGTACAGCGCTCACGGAGCTGAATGAGCGGGCCATCGCGTCTACGCCCACTGAGGTGTTCGAAGAGGTGGTCAGCCTCATCGGCCTCCCGGCGTTGCTGAAGACCTGGTCTGCCCCCGAGACGCGCCTGCGGAACCTCGATGCTGTGCGTGCCGAGTTCAACAACTACTACGAGGCCGCCAAGGCGCTGAAGGCCCCGGCAACCCTGCGCGGTGCACTGCAGTTCCTGTCCGAATCGGAGGCTGTTGCCTCTGACAACTCAGGTGACGACGTCGTTAATGTGATGACGTATCACAAGGCCAAGGGGCTCGAGTGGCCGGTGGTCATTATGGAGAGCCTGGACCGCGAAGTGGGCGCCCGTGCGTTCGGTGTGGCGGTGCAGTCCGACGGCGAGTTCGACCTCGATGAACCTCTTGCCGGACGCTGGATCCGGTTCTGGCCCTCTCCCTTCCCGTACAAGGGCTCACCGCTGGATGCCGCAGCGAAATCGAGCGCCGTCCTCATGGCCAATGAGGACCGCGAACGCCGCAACGCAGCGCGCCTCATGTATGTGGGCATGACCCGGTCCATCAACACCACCGTCCTCACCGCAAAGGGCAGCTCGCCGCTTGGGTTGAATGACCTCGGCATCACCGGCCTGATCAAGTGGTCGGGCGAGAAGCATGACGGCGTGATCACGGTAAACGGGAAAGAACTGCCGGCGTATGTGCAGACCTACGTTGCAGAGGACGCACCGGAGAGCGTCACCTCCGCCTCATCTATCCAGTACGACGACGCCGCTGCCGCTCCCCTAGCCGGGTCCTATCTGCCCGCGCGAATCAAGGCGAGCGCCCAGACAACCACGAACGGGACCGACGCCGACGCACTTATTCATGAGCACGCGAACCTCGGTGACCCGCTGGCCACCAGAGGAGACGAACGATGGGCCTCCGTGGGTTCGGCCGTCCACGCGTACCTCGGCACGGAGTACACAGCGCTCGATCGTGCCGCGCAGCTCGGGGTCGCCAAGCAGATTCTTGACCGCTGGCAGGTGGGCGACCTCATCGACGTCGAACTGCTCCTCACCTCGGGCGACCGGTTCGCGGAATATCTGACGTCGATGTATCCGGGAGGGTCGATCCTCCGAGAGGTGCCGATCTCTTGGCGTACTGAGCAGAACCAGTACATGGAAGGCTGGATCGACCTGCTCATTGAGCTGCCCGAGGGTTTTGTCCTGATCGACCACAAGAGCTACCCCGGTGAGGATCCGGCGAAACATATCCGCAAGGAAAACCTCGGGCAGATGGAAACGTACCGTCAGGCACTCCTCGATGTGACCGGAAAGCCGGTCATCGAGACACTGATCCACCTGCCGGCCCTCGGCAAGGTGTACAGAATTGACTGAGCACACCGTCCACTGCATCCCAGAGAAGCCCACCTTCGATGACGGCCAGTCGGCCGAGCGGGCCGTCTGGCAGGTGCTGAAGGCAGCGTTGCCGGATGGCGTGGTGTTGGCGTTCAGGCAAGGAGGAAGCCGCCCACCTTCCGACGGAGCAGAAGTTCGACGCCGTAATGGTCGTGGAAGCGCAGGACTTCGAGCGAGGGCGCGTAGCCTTCCGATTATGGCGGGCGACTCGGATCTCATCGCTGAGCGCGGAGGCAGAAAACTAGCGCGGGCTCCGCGGGCGTGCGAGGTGTTGGATTTTGCATAACGATCACGCTCATTCAGCTCACACCGGTGGGCACCACCCTTGTACGTGCAGATACGCACCGTATCCTTCAGACAACCTCCGCAGCCGGGAAAGGTGGGGACAGCCTTCAATCAACCACGACGTTGAGCCACCTCCGCTTCACATTCACCGGTATCCGTCGAGAGCCGCCTGAGAATTGCGTCAATAGTCTGTTCCAGCTTCCCGGTGTTCGCCACCGCGATGCCACACTCGTCATCTGCAAGTGCTTCGAGAGTTTCGAACTGGCTGGCCAGAAGCGATTCAGGCATGAAGTGCCCGCTGCGTCCCGCCATCCTCGAACGGATAAGCTCCGCATCACCATGCAAATGGATGAAAACGACTTCGCCATCTGCGGAGGCGAGCAAGTCCCTGTAACTGCGCTTCAGCGCTGAACAGGTCACGATTGTCGATTCATCTGCTGCAGATTTCTCAGTAATCCAAGTTTTGATCGCTGTGAGCCATGGCCACCGGTCATCGTCCTTCAGCGGAATCCCGTTAGCCATCTTGGTAATGTTCTCAACCGAGTGGAAGTCATCAGCCTCGGCGTAGGACCACCCCAACCGTTCTGAAAGCGCGGTCGCGAGTGTCGTCTTACCGCATCCCGCTACTCCCATGACAATGAAATGGGTTCGATCATTCATCTCTGGTTCCTTTTCTATCCTCGTCGTGCCCGCGTAGCATCTGGACGAGCTATCTAAACTGACCGACCTGCACGAGATTTTCCGGCACCCGTCCCAACGCGAGTGCATTGATCTGCCGAATGAGCAACGCGCGGATGCGTGGTTCAAACGCTGACGCATTTCCACCCACATGCGGCGTGATTAACGCATTGCGAGCACCCCAAAGGCGGTGTGTGTTCGGCAACGGCTCAGGATCTACGACGTCGAGCGCACAGTAGAGCCGTCCGCTCAGCACCTCGGACGTCAGGGCATCGGTATCGATGACCGCCCCTCGGCCAACATTTACGACAAGGGCACCGTCTGGAAGGGCGGACAGAACCCGGTCATTGATGAGGTGCTTCGTTCCGGAGGTAAGCGGAGTAGCTACCACGAGGACGTCATGGTGAGGCACCAAATCGTGCAGTTCGTCGACTCCATGGATGTGACCGAAGGCGTCATCACGCGCGCTGGATCCGACGCGCGTCAGTTCTACCTCAAACGGTTCGAGGCGGCTGGTGATCGCCTGACCGATCCCGCCAACACCAACCAGTAAAACCTTCCGGTCTGCCAGGGAGAGGCGCCGATCAGGCTGCCATTTGCGTGCCAGCTGGTCCCTCGCGGCGACGTCGATTCCACGCAGTTTCGCGATCAGGAGACCAATGGCAAGCTCGGCAGTGGCAGCAGCATGGACGCCTGAGGCATTGGCAACGGCGGCGTTGGGCCCGGCAGCTTCCCTGATGCCATCAAAACCTGTTGACTGCGCCTGGACGAACTTCAGGTTCGGTACCTTCTTGAGCGAATCGAGCACTTCTCCAGCGTTCAGGTACGGAAGGATGACCCCCTGGATCTCGCTCAAGTCGGCGCCCTCGGGCATCGACTTCAAATCCCATACCGCGGTGCGGATCCCGTCCGGAACGGGTCCGAGCTGAGCCAGTGTTTCATGGTCCGGGAGGGTTACGGTGTGAACGTGTTTCATGGTGCCTCCAAAGGCGTCTAATTCAATGTCCAACTGGGATCGAGTCAGTGTGCAGCTTCATCAAACCTGAGCAGCACCTTCCCTGACGTGGCAGCATCCTTGGCCACCGCGAAGGCGGCCAAGGCCTGTGAGACCGGAAATTCGTGAGTGATGGCCGACGAGATCTGGAGGCTGCCGTCCGCCAGTGCTGAAATGGCCTCATCGATCTCGTTGTTGAACCGGAACGATCCCACCAGCTCAAGCTCACGCGTAATTGCAAGGGATATGGGTACCGGTTGGTCACCGGTGGGAAGTAAACCGACCATGACTACTCGTCCGCCACGCGCCGCGCCTCGGATGGCGGAGGACAGTCCGCGGTAATTCCCGGAGGATTCGACGACCACATCGGCCTCTGTAGCGGCGATAGCGTCGACATCCGTGGCTTGAATGGTTCGGGTCGCCCCAAGTGCGCGCGCAATCTCAAGCGGCTTGTCGAACATGTCGACGGCGGTGATCTCGGCGGCGCCGGCCCTTTTCAGTGCGGCTACCGTGAGTGCACCGATGGGTCCGCTGCCCACAACCAGCGCGCTCCTACCATTCACCTCTCCCGCGCCTGCGACTGCGTGCAGGGCAACGCTTGCCGGCTCAATCAGTGCAGCGGTCCGTAGCGATACCCCCGGCGGGATAGGCCGAAGCATGCGGCTGGGAAGCACTGAGTACCGTGAGAATGCCCCGTTCGTATGGGGGAACTGCGCCGCGCTGCCCAGGTACGTGCACCCCGGTGACAAATTTGGACGTTCTCGCGGGTACTTCGCTGCGCCGTCACCCGGAGTGGCAGGATGAACCGCCACTGTGGTTCCGGCGGCCGGGCCCGTGCCGTCGGCTGCAGCTTGTACAACAGTGCCGACAACCTCATGGCCGAGCACCATCGGTTCCCTGAGAATCGATTCACCTGCGGCACCATGCATCCAGTAATGCAGGTCGGAGCCGCACACGCCGCCATAGGCAATCTCGAGAATCGCTTCGTCCCGCCGAGGCGCCGGTAGTGCGACCTGCTCCACTCTGAGGTCACCGGCGCCATGCGCCATCACTGCGAGCGAGAATTGTGGCACGTCTGCCTTCAGGGATAGCGCACCCTGTACTTCCAGTCGCGCCGGTTGTGCTACCGGAGAAGGCTCATACGACAACGGACATACCCCCATCGATGAAGATCGTTTGGCCGTTCACGAAGTCGGAGGCCCTGGACGCCAGCCATACCGCCGGCCCGACAAGGTCCTCGGTCTTCCCCCAGCGCGCCGCGGGCGTCCGTCCAAGAATCCATGAGTTGAACTGCTCATCATCGACGAGGTTCTGAGTCATCTCGGTGTGGATATAGCCCGGCGCGAGCCCATTGATCTGCAATCCGTGAGCGGCCCATTCCGCTGTCATGGCCCGGGTCAGGTTCCTTAGCCCACCCTTTGAGGCGATATAGGGGGCGATGGTTGGCCGGGCGAGGTCTGCCTGCACAGACAAAATATTGATGATTTTCCCCCGGCCGCGGGGAATCATCTGTCGAGCGGCCTCGCGTCCAACGAGGAATGCGCTGGTCAGGTTGGTGGACAGAACACGGTCCCAGTCAGCTGGATCCAGTTCGAGCATAGGGACCCGATGCTGCACACCGGCGTTGTTCACCAGTATGTCGAGGGGCCCCACGGTTCGCTCGATGTTCGCCACGCCCGCGGCAGCGGCATCGGGCGACGTGACGTCGAAGCCCGCGACATGAACCCGGTCTGAGCCGAAATGGTCCTCGAACTCGACTCGGGTCTGCTCAAGCGCATCTTCGTTTCGACCATTCAAAACGACGGATGCTCCGGCCTCTGCCAGCCCGAAAGCGATGGTTTTTCCGATCCCCCTGCTGCTGCCGGTAACGAGCGCTACATCGCCGGTCAGATCAAAGGCGGTGCTCCTGCCGCTCATGCGCGCCGGTCAAAGGTGAGACCGCCGGGTACCTGGAAGGTAGGCATCAGTTCAAGCATGCCGACGTTGACGTGCCGGGGCGTCTCGATCGCGTAGTCGATGGCGTTGACGATGTCATCTGTGGTGAGCGACTCGTAACCCTCGTAATACGTCTGCCATGCTTCTTCCATCGCTTCGGGAGTACCGCCAAGATTGCGACCGAAAATCTCCGTCTCCACCCGCCCGGGGCAGATCTCCGAGATGCGGATCCGCTTGCCGACAGTGTCGTTCCGCAGCTGCCGTGATATCTGATGAACGGCAGCTTTGGTCGCGTGGTAGGCAGTATGGCCATAGAAGTTGTAGAGACCGGCGATCGAACTGATGTTGACGACATGCCCGCGGTCGCGCTCGACCATCCCAGGGAGAACGAGTCGGGTGAGCTGCAGGAGACTGCGAAGATTCACGTCAACAATCTCGTCCAGATCCTCTTCCGTGGAGTCGAGGATGTTGCCTGGCCTGGACACGCCCGCGCAATTGACGAGAACGTCAATCTCCAGACCATCCACGGCGCTGCTCAGCGCCGAAGCATCAGTGATGTCGAGGACATGCGGGGTGGCACCCGTCCGGTCCGCGAGCTCATTGAGGCGGTCCTCGCTACGGGCCGCAACATGGACTTTGAGGCCGCGCTTGGCGAGTCGCTCTGCGATGGCGGCTCCCATACCGGTCGAGGCACCCGTTACGAAGGCAGTTTGGTAATCGGAAAATGGCATTGCGTGTCCTTAGGTTTTTGAGCGGGAGGTGAGAGGGCGAGAAAGTTTCCCCGCGCCTGAAAATGAGTTTCTACGCGTCGCGCAAGGGTTCGTGGGCCCGGTCTTTCACGGTGCTGACTGCTGCGAGGGTTCCAAGAGCAGTGATCACGGCGTAGAAAGCCGGCATGTAGATGTTTCCAGTGCTACCGATCAGCCAGGTCATCAACAGGGGTGCAGTTCCACCGAAGAGGGCGGAGGAGATGTTGTATCCGAGACCGTAAGCGGAGTACCTCACCCGGGTCGGGAAAAGTTCGACGATCAAAATATGGATGACGGCCGTGTGGCCAGCGAAAACAACGGCCATGATGGAGGCCCCGAGAATGGCAAGGCCCATACTGCCGGTTGCAATGAGCGCGTAGCAGGGGATGCCCACGATGGCCATGGCGATGGCCGCACCCGCAATGACCTTTTTCCTTCCGATCCTGTCGGACAGCGCTCCCATGACGGGTATCGCCACGCAGATCGCGACAAGGCTGCATGCGGTGACAATCAGTGCTTCCCCGATGGTGAAGTTCAACTGGTCGCCTTTGAGGAAGGTGGGCATGTAGGAAAAGAGGACGTAGTACCCGGATCCATTCATGAGCGGGATGAACAGCGCGAGGAGCATCGCTTTCCGGTGCACCGGGGAAGCGAAAGCTTCCTTCAGCGGGTTCTTCGACAGTCCCCCCTCTTCCTTGAGCTTCTCGAAGTTCGGTGTGTCGCTGATTGCCTTTCTGATGTACCAGCCAATGACGCCCATCGGGATTGCGACAAGGAATGGAATACGCCAGGCCCAGGAACCGAATCCGCCGCCGTTGATTGCTTCCTCGGTCAACCATGGCGACATTGCGAATGCGACCAGGGTTCCGGTGAGGAGTGCCGCAAATGAAGCGATTTGGGCGAAGGAGGTGATGATGCCGCGCTTCCCGTTCGGCGCATGCTCCGCCAGGAACGTCATGGCACCGGCTGCTTCTCCACCGACTGAAAAGCCCTGAACAAGACGCAGGACCACCAGAAGGATCGGGGCCGCAATGCCGATGGCGGCGTAGGGCGGGAGGAAACCGATGCCGGCAGTTGCCACGCTGATCAGCATGATCACCAGCACCAGCATTTTCTGCCGGCCGATGCGGTCGCCGAGATACCCGCACACGACGGCGCCCAGCGGACGAACGAAGAAGGAGACTGCGTAGCCGGCAAAGACAAAGAGCAGTGCGTTGTCGGGATTTCCGGGGGCAAGGAACACCAGCGCAAGGGTTCCTGCCATGAACGCGAAGATGCCGTTGTCGTAGAGCTCCACGAAGATGCCGACACAGCCCGCAGTCACAACTTTCCGCGTCTGCTTTGCGTTCAGGCCGTTCTCCTGCAAGGTGGCCGCTCTGGTTGATGTTGCCATGAGTTTCCCTAGGTTCTCGAGCTTAGAAGTAATTGGTTGTTGTGTCAGCCGCACGCCCGCAAGGGCGGCTCCGCTGGCTCTACGTCCCCAGCAATCCCTAACGCAGCGAAGATTGCATCAACGGATCCACGGAGAGCCTCCAGTTGATTCATAGCGCGTCGGTAGGATGCTGTGGCCGCCTTGACGGTCGTGTGCTTGAAGCGCACCGTGTCTCCGGGCCGCGCCTGGGCTAGAGAATCGAGCCCAAGGCGGGTAGCAACCGCGAGTACGGGGTAACCCGCAGTGACTCCGCGCCCCCGGTGCAGAACCAGGAGTTCCTCTCGCGAGGGCACCTCCACGGCTCCCACCGGCACTCCACGGGAGAGCACTTCTCCGTCGCTTTGCCTCTCAGGAAGAGCGCCGCTCAGTCTCAAGCCGATATGGTTGCTTCGGCCGCTCACCTGGTAGGGGCCTTCGAACAACAGCGCACTGGAGGAACCGAAGTCGGTGATGTCCGGTCCGTCCGTGACCTCGATCAGGTGTTGGCTGCCCATGGTGGGCCGTTGCAGACCGATGCGAAACAGCGGCAGGTCGAAGTAGGGCTGGCGGACAGGTCGCACGGAGCGACTGGCTTGCAGGACCGAGCCTTCAGCGAGCTGCATGCCGAATCCCACGACGGTGTCTGGAGCACAGCTTCCGAGCAGGGTCGGAGCATCGATGGAACCGTGGATGGCCAGATAGGCGCGAATCCCGCTGTGGATTCCGCGAACCGTCACGTGCTCCCCTGCCCGGACCGACACTGGTTCCCATTGTGTGCAGGCCCGCCCGCCAACCGTCAGCTGGAGTGGTGCACCCGTCACAGCTATCAGAAGGTCCGTTTGAGGAGTCATCCTGAAGTCCAGCGCGGTGATTTCGATGAGCGGCGAGTTGTCGGTGTTCCCAACGAGGATGTTCGCTGCACGCGCGGAGTACTGATCGAGTGCGCCGTTGACAGGGAGGCCGAACTTGGGCCCTGCGAAGCGGCCAAGGTCCGTAACGACTGACAACCCGGGTTGGCTGATCAGGATCTGCCCGCTCACGCCGTTGGCTCCATCTTCTTGCCCACGCTGAACTCAAACTCGTCACTCGAGATGACTTCAAACCGGAGGCGGTCACCAGGGCTGTACGGCACGAGGGAGGGACCGTCGAGATCCAGCACAGACAGCGACGTCTGACCGATCACACACCATCCTCCCGGTGCTACGGCAGGGGCGATCACTGCCTGCCGACCAGCCACTGATACTGCTCCGGCAGGAACGCTCAACCGGGGATCTTTCAGTCGTGGAACCGGTCGCGGGAAGTCGGGGCCGTCCATCATGGGGGATCCGGCGGGCGCGCCAAGGCAACGAATCGTGTAGGTCTTTTGCGAGTGAAGCGCGATGACCTCTTGAGGCGAGATTCCTTGGTGTTCAGCTACGCGCTCGAGGTCCGGCCCGTAAGACCCTCCGTACACCACCGGAACGATGAACTCACGGGGAGCGCGCCGGCTCCGGACTTGCTCATCACGCAGGCCCAGCCCCACGAACGCACGGACCTGCGCAGCTGAGATTACATACGGATCGAACTCGATCAGCACCGAATCGTACGTGGGAACCGCGCCGAAGATGCCCTCTGCACCGCACCCTTCAAGCCAGTTCGCCAGCCCGTGCACGGTTGACCAGTTGTCTTCAACGTTCGCCGATGATGCCTCGACCCTCACTGCCCCGTCGCCACATTCTTGGATGCTGATCTGCGCTGGGTCTACACGAGGCATCTCATGCCGCTTCCTGCTTCGCAGCGAGTACATCGCCCACCGGAGCGATGCGCACCCCGGCGGCTTCAAGCTCCTTCCGGATCAATCGCGCGAGACCAACTGCGCCAGGGTTGTCACCGTGAAGCAGGATGGTGTCGGGACTGATCTGAAGGCTCGCCCCTGATGAGCTGACGATCGTGCCCTCACACGCCATCCGAACCGTCCGGTCGACGATCTCCCGCGCGTCGTGCAGGACTGCGCCGGGCTGCCCTCGCGGCACGAGCGTGCCGTCGTCCTGATAGGCGCGGTCTACTATTCCGACGATCGCTACCTGCAGGCCATGGCGACGGG
This sequence comes from Arthrobacter vasquezii, assembly GCF_029455255.1. Lineage (NCBI taxonomy): Bacteria > Bacillati > Actinomycetota > Actinomycetes > Micrococcales > Micrococcaceae > Arthrobacter > Arthrobacter vasquezii. Next base: position 144,585 of record NZ_JAROKN010000001.1, read on the forward strand.
CTGCCTGGGCAAGTTCGCCCTCCTGGGCGACGATAACCATTCGGGGATCGACGCCGGCCACAGCCTGGGCAACAGATTCGGCGTAATCCGGTCGCACGGCAACGAGGTTGCCAAGCTTTCCGTGCGGCGCAACATGCGAGACCACGCCGCCGTGATATGCCGCAAACGCAGCGAGGGAGCCGACCTGGTACACGGTGTCGGTCCGAACTTCGTCTGCGCTAAGGTCCATCGCGCGCCTGCCAAACCCCCGCAGATCGGGGAAGCTGGGATGTGCCCCTATACCGACACCCCGCCGCATACATTCAGCCACCGTACGGTCCATGATGTCGGGGTCTCCCGCATGGAAACCGCAGGCAATGTTGGCACTCGAAACGATTTCCAGCAGCTGCTGATCGTCGCCGATCGAGTAAGCCCCGAAGCCTTCTCCGAGGTCAGCCACCAAATCAATCATTCGATTCACTGCTATCACTTCCTGAAGTCAAATAATTACGTTTCGAGATTCAAAACCGAACGTTTCCAAGCCCTTTCAGCTGCACACCGAAAAATGTGTTTGAGCCGATGTTCGATCTTTGCACTTGCCTGAACCAACCCACAAAGACCTATTAGCTATGTCGTGATAGGCGTCCTTTATGCTTGTGCTTTTACAACGCCTTGCGCAGACCCATTACTCGCTCCACGATCACTACCACAAGGAGTGAAAAGAGGATGAGAATGACCGAGAGAGCCGCTACTGCCGCATCCGCCGAATTTTCTACATAGCGAAGGACCTGGACAGGGAGGGTGGGCAGCCCCGACTCCGCGACGAAGAGGGCTATCACGGCCTCGTCGAACGACACGATGAAGGCTATGACGCCGCCGGCTATGACTCCCGGCTGGATGATGGGGAGGGTCACACGGCGGAACACAGTCCAGGGACCTGCACCGAGTACCCTAGCAGCAGATTCGCAGGACGTGTCTGAGGTGGCCAGACTCATCAATGTGGTTCTGACGACGAAAGGGAAGGTTATTGCGACGTGTCCGATGATGATTCCCGTGTAGGTGTTCGTCAGTCCCAGCGGGCTGAACAGGAGCACCATTCCAAGGCCGAGCACGATGCTTGGAACAAGAAGAGGCGATAGGAAGAAGGACAGCACCGCGCCCGTGCTCTTGAACTTGAACCTGTCTATTGCCAGGGCCGCAGGTACACCGATCACAAGGACAATCGCCGTGACAGCGGCAGCAACTATGAGGCTGACCTTCATGCCTTCTGTGAAGGCGCGCTGTTCCGGCAGTGCCTTGTACCAATCCAGGGTGAATCCCTCTGGTGGAAAAGACAAGAACTGGTTCGAGGAAAAAGAAATGACAAATACTATGAGCAGCGGAGCCAACAGGAAAAGGTAAAGGAAAAATACCAGAACCCCGAATATCGGCTTCATCAGGTCGACTCGTGGTTTGAATTCGCGAATCTCGCTCATTACTGGTCTCCAAGCTTCTTTGTTACCCGCTGATACAGCGCGACGACCGCACCGAAAAGAACAAGCAGTATTACCGATAGGGCAGCGGCGAACGGCCAGTTGAGCAAGCCGGTGGTTTGGTCGTAGATCTCTGTGGCCAGCACCTGTACGACACCTCCACCTAGGAGCCTGGGCGTGATGAACGTGCTGATGGACAGTACGAAGACCATGAGAAAGGCCGTAAGGATGCCTGGAAGGCTCAGCGGCAGCGTTACTCGAAGGAACACCTTCCATCGACTCGCGCCGAGTGACCCAGCCGCCTCCTCGAGTTGGGTATTGAGGCGGCCGAACCCGGAAATCATGGCCAGTATCGCGTAGGGCATGAAAATCTCGACGAGGCCGATCGTTACGCCAGTCATGTTGTTCGCCAGGTTCAAAGGTGTCTCGATGACACCGAGCCCCTGCAAGGAGGAGTTCACCAGGCCGTTTGTTCCCAGGATGACCATCCACCCATAGGTGCGCACGACAGCCGAGGTGAGTAGCGGTGCAATCGCGATCGCCATCAGGATGCCGCGCCAACGGCTAGTTGTCCTTGCGAGGAAGAGCGCGATCGGGTAGGAAACGAGAATGCATAGGAGCCCAACAACCACGCCCATACGGAATGTATCGAGGGTTACGGTCCAGTAATAAGGATCCGTGAGCGGCTGTACATAGGTGTCAAAGGTGAAAGTCTCCTCGATCACGCCATCGGGAGCCCCCCTGTTGAAGGACATCCGGATCATGTAGACCAAGGGGAATACGAAGCTTACGAGCAGCCCAAGCAGTGCGGGCAAAAGCAGGATGAGGTAGGTCCGCCGATCACGGGCGGCTTTCGCGCGCTCCAGCTCCCCCTCTCCCTTTGGTTGAGGACTTCGCCTTTCCTGCGTCAGCGTACTCACTGCGCACCCTCTTCACCCGGTGTCTCGGAAATGAGGTAAGCGTCAGCCGGCTCCCAGCTGAGATACGCAGAATCACCGAGCCTCGGAACGCCGGCACTGGAGGTCAGAAGCTGGGCGTCAATGAGCTGCCCGGCCACGCGGATTGAAAGGCCCAGCATGTCACCGGTATAACTGATGCGCTCGATCGTTCCCGCCAGCGGATCGTCCTCCGGCTTGGCCTGCAAATCAACTTTCAACCGGTGGGGTCGGATGACGAGTTCCTGGGAGTTACCGGCGAGCCCAGGCCGGCCGACAGCTCCACACCGGCCGAGGCCATCGACCTGCACCTTGTAGAAACGCTCGTCTCCGGATGCTGGTCCGTCCTCCGACAGTACGGTCGCGTTGAGGAAGTTGGCCTGGCCGATGAAGTTCGCTACGAAGCGGGTGCGAGGTCGCTCGTACACTTCGGTTGGTGAGCCGAATTGTTCAATCAGACCACCGTTCATGACGGCTATACGATCAGCCATGTCAAGCGCTTCATCTTGGTCGTGTGTTACGAAGAGCGTGGTCGCTCGCGTCCGCTGCTGGATAGACCGAATTTCGCTGCGCATGGTCTCGCGAAGCTTCGCATCCAGGTTGGACAACGGTTCATCCAACAGGAGGAGGGTGGGCTCTACGACGAGTGCCCGCGCCAGGGCTATGCGTTGCTGTTGTCCGCCCGAAAGCTCACGCACCCGTCGCTTGGCGAGGTGGCCAAGCTGAACCATGTCCAGCGCCTCCTCCACCCGGCGGCGCTGTTCGGCGCCGGACACTTTCCGCATCTGAAGCCCGAAAGCAACGTTCTGCTCAACATCCATGTGGGGGAACAGGGCATAGGACTGAAATACCATGCCCATTCCGCGCTTATTCACGGGTGTGTGAGTAATGTCCTTGCCGTCAACGATGATGGAGCCTGCGGTAGGGTCCATGAGGCCCGCTACCATTCGCAGCGTGGTGGTCTTTCCGCAGCCCGAAGGACCGAGCAGGGCGACGAGGTGCCCTTCTTCGACGTGCATGTTCAGCCGGTTAACGGCTGGCTCCATCCCTGGTGCATATCTCTTGGTCAGGTCAACGATGGACAGTTTGGAAGCATTCATAATTTTGGTCTCCTGCAGCGGACGCTTTGAGCGCCTGAATTACTGGCTGATGATTTCGCGCTTCCAGATGTCGGTCCATTCGTCTCGCGCTCCGGCGAGGAAATTGACATCCAACGGAATGATGTTGAGGGACCCATCCGTCGGTACCACACGCTCCTGCACCTCCGGGGAGAGCTCAGCATTGGTCACCGTTGGCGCGTAGAAAAGCGCCTCCGCGAACGCTGACTGTGCCCCAGGCGACAGTGCGTAGTCGATGAAAGTCTTCGCTGCGGCGTCGTTAGGCGCATCCTGCACGAGGTTGATGGTATTCATCTGGTACACCGTTCCTTCCTCGGGGAAGGTAACGCCCAACTTGCCGTTACTCTCGTCGCTGTAGTACTGCCCGCGAGCGTTCTGTCCTATGCCGAGCACAGTCTGTCCGGTAATGACGCTTTGGTACTCATCAGGGTTGGGCGCGAAGGTCTGAACTGCCGGCGCTAGCTCCTGCAGCCTCGCGACAGCCTTATCGATGCTCTGGATGTAATCCTCATCCTCCATCGTGGAAGTGATGGCGGTCAGGGAAAGTCCAAGCAGCGACGGAGGCGCCATGACATTGATCTTGCCTGCGTGGGCAGGATCCCAAAGGACGTCCCAGCTTTCGGGGGGTTCCGGGAATGTCTCCTTGTCATACAGCAAGCCGATGGCATCAGCCATCACCACTGGACCAAACCCGTCCTCGTTTTGGAAGTCTTCTCCGACGTTTTCCAGATTGGGAATCTCGGAGGATTCCATCGGAGCGAAGAGACCCTGGTCGTTTCCGCTCTCGGATACGGAGATGTCCATGATCGCGACATCTGTGGCGGGGTTGCCCTTCTGACCCTGGAGGGCGCTGAGCATCTCAGCGGACGAGCGCTTGGACGCGAAATTTATATCGATGTCGGGGTACTTCTCTTCGAAGGGTTCGATGACTGCCTTCATGTACTGGTCCTGCCATATACCGGAGTAGGCGATGAGGCTCACCTCACCCGAAGTCGCTGAATCGGACTCGCCAGCGCTATCCGCACTGCCGCCGCACGCCGAGAGACCGAATGCCGATGTGATGGCAACCGTCGCGGCGATTCCTACTTTGAAGCTGTTCTTCATGTCAATCCTTTTCACTGGGTGACGTACCGAAATATCTGAAATTGCATTCTCCGCATCATTGCGGACTCCGGCATAGAATATTTACTACTGAATTTGGCTGCATCGGCAAATTCGAACTCCATCGACAATATTCACGTCGTTTCGCCCGCCCCGTATAATTGGGAACAGATAGCCGCCTCAGGGTTAAAACCTACGGCTGAGACGGTGATCACACAAAGATCAGTTATATGTACCCACATACAGTTTTGTTATGACGATGCAGTCTGCTGAGGACCTTGAGATGGATACGCGCAAGCTTGCCTACTTCGTTCAGATCGTTGATTCCGGCAGCATCACGAAGGCTGCCGCGGCGTTGCACGTAGCGCAGCCTGCTCTGAGCCAGCAGCTGTCATCGCTGGAAAACGAGCTGAAGCAGAGGTTGCTCATCCGCAGCAAGCAGGGGGTGAGTCCGACTGCCGCCGGCAATACGTTGTACCGGCATGCCCAAAGCATTCTGAGGCTGGTGGAACAGGCGCGGCTCGATGTTGCTTCATCAGGTGCGGCGCCGTCCGGTCGGGTGTCAATTGCGATCGCTCCCTACAGCATGGCGTCCAGCCTCGCACCGGCGATCGTCACCGAGGTACATCGTCGATACCCGGACATCGTGCTGCACTTGACCGAAATCTTCGGCGGTGTTCTCAGCGAGGCGATCAAGAACGGGCGATTGGACATGGCCCTCATCTATGAACCAGGGCCCATTCGCGGTGTTCGGTTCACCACGATGATCGTCGAAGACCTGCACCTTGTGTGCAGTCCGGAAGTGCCCCTGACGCCAACCGATGGAAGCGTCACCCTCGAGGCGGCCTCAGCTCTCCCCTTGTTCCTGCCTGAACGCAACCACACGCTTCGGCAACTCATCGAGGATGGATTCCAGCAGCAGGGCTTGAACCTGCGTCTGGCCGGCGAAGTGGAGTCCGTTCCTTCACTCGCGCGGCTGATCGACGAGAATGTCGGGGCGACCATTCTGCCCAAATCGGCAGCGGACGCACTGTTTGCACGTGAGGATTTTCAGGTATTCAGACTCAGGGAACCCGCGCTGCAGAGCAGGATTGCGCTCTGCACCCCGGATCATGAACCGCTTTCCGAAGCGGCGTCGGCGGTACTCCTTCTCATGCGCGAAATGCTGCAGGTCCAACTTGTGAGGCAATACGGTGGGGCCGACTGAACCGCCGCGCCATCCATAAAGAAACCTTATCTTGACAGTCATCTTTCGTCTTATTCAAAAAGTGTGTACACAAATAACATTGAGTTGTCAGTTTATTTGTATGTCCAGTGACATTCTGGGACAAGGCGTGAGGAAATCGATGATGAAAAAGCGTCGTTCAGTGGCTGCAGGACCTGCATCTGAATTTCCGGTACAGACACGAACCGGCTTTCACTGTCCTCGCAATGGGCTATGGCGCCCTGCGAACACGCGCGTGGAACCGCTCTTCATCTTCAAGGGGAGCATCATGCCTGCCCACCGGGGTGAAAGCACGGAATGGGTCTTGGTGGATGGCGCTTCGGGCGCTACACCATGGCCGCAGGAGATGTGAAGCACTGACAGATTGCAGCATAGCCACAGCTGCAAGGAGAGCAACGAAAGAAGGGGCGGCATCCAGCCGGCCCCTTCTTTCGTTGTGTAACAGAGGTATTCAGTCGAGGATCAGTCCTCGACCAGGAGACCTTTTGCCTTCAGGACCTCCGTCAGCTTGCACAGCTCGATGGTGGTCCCTCCCTCGTGGTAGGCCTTGATGAGGTCACGTTCAGCGTCGTCCCGCGCTTGGGAGAGCGCTATGACTTCTTCGGCTTCTTCACGTCGAACAACGACAACGCCGTCAGCGTCGCCACGGAGGATGTCGCCCGGGTAGATGACTTCATCCCCAAAAACCAGGGGGTGATTTATGGGTCCCAGAGTCTCTTTAACGGTGCCTTTGATGCTGATGCTTCCCGAGAAAACAGGGAGGCCCAAGTCAATCAGGTCCTGGGTGTCTCGAACGCCGGAGTCAGTCACCATTGCTGCAATCCCTTTGGCGCTCATTGCATTTCCCAAGACGTCGCCGAAGGTACCGGCTTCCTCGAACTCGCCGGCCCCGACCAGAACTACATCTCCGCGCTGCGCGTAGTGAATTGCAACCTGCAGCATCAGGTTGTCTTGGGGCGCGCACCGCACGGTGACGGCTGGGCCGCAGAAAGACATGGCCCGCGAGATGGGCTTGATCTTGGAACTGAGCGCGCCTTTTCTGCCTTGCGCCTCATGAATCGTTGCTGAGGAAAATGCGGCGAGCCTCTCGACCACATCGGCTGTCGGGCGCTCAAACTTGGTTTTTACATGGATCATGGTTTCTCTTTCGTTGTTAGCGTAGGGCTGCGAGCGCGTCACCGATCGCGGTGACGCCGGCTTGCACGGTCTCCAGCGACGTTGCGAAGGACATACGGAAATAGGGGGCAAGGCCGTAAGCGGAGCCCTGGATAACGGCAACCGACGCTGATTCCAGGAGGTACAAAACGAGGTCCTGGTCGTTGACGATGGTCGCGCCGTCCGGAGTGGTCTTTCCGATCACACCGGTGCAATTTACCCAGAGGTAAAAAGCCCCGGCTGCAGAAACACAGGACAGACCAGGCACCCGGTTCAAGCCCTCGACTGCGACGTCCCTGCGCTCCCGGTAGATCTTGACGCTGTCCTCAACAAAGGTTTGGTCTCCGGTGAGCGCGGCCGCCGCAGCGGCCTGACTGATTGACGACGGGCACGATGAGATTTGCGACTGTAGTTTGTTGATCGACGCCACCACTGGCTCAGGGCCCGCCCCGTAGCCTAGGCGCCATCCCGTCATGGCATAGGACTTTGATACGCCGTTGACCAGCAGCGTACGATCGGCGAGCTCAGGCACCACAGTTACGAGGCTTCGGAGGCGCCCTTCGCCGAAATAGATCTCGTCGTAAATTTCGTCAGTCAGTACGTGGACGTGGGAATGCCTGATCAGCACCTCGCCGAGGCTTTTCAACTCGTCGGCGTCGTACACGGCCCCGGTCGGGTTCGAGGGGCTGTTGAGGATGAGCCACTTCGTCTGCGGCGTAATCGCTTCTTCGAGGGCCGCTGCCGTGAGCTTGAAACCGACATCCTCGCCGCACTCTACGATGACGGGTGTGCCGTCGTTGGCCAGAACCATGTCCGGGTAAGACACCCAGTATGGGGCGAGGACGATTACCTCGTCTCCCCTATTCAGCGAAGCCATGAGCGCCGTGTAGATGATTTGCTTCGCCCCGCCACCGATGGTGAGCTGGCTCGTTCGATACCGGATCCCGGTATGGCGCGCAAGACGTTCGATTATGGCCGCTTGTAGCTCCGGGGTTCCGTTGACAGACGTGTACTTCGTCTTGCCCGCGTCCATGGCGGCCACGGCTGCCTGCTTGATGTGGTCAGGAGTGTCGAAGTCCGGTTCGCCAACGGTCAGATCGATGATCTCTTGTCCGTCGGCGCGCAACTCTCGCACTCGTGCTGCCGCGGCAACACTCGCCGAAGCTTTGATACGAGTGACCCGCGCAGCTGGCTCATAGTGGGCCACGTTTCCTCCTTGAACGGCTTCCTATTACAGGTGTAATCAGGTTCGAGCGTATGCACTGCGCTGCCGTGTGAATAAGACCAATAGTGCGTGGGCGGATAAGCCGGGCTTATGACGTGGGGAGGAAAACCCACAGCCTGGGGCGGGTGCGGGCCGCTCTTTGCGCTCGTATTAGAACTTCTCCTTATGACCCCACGGAGAATTGGTATTGGTCCACGCGGTCAGCAGTGCCCTAGCGTGAAGGTGCTCATCCGTCATCTCGCAGGACTGCCCGACGAGGAACCTGGCAACCAGGAAGGACGAACCCCGTGTACAGCTACCGGTCGAAGACGACGGCTGCCGGCCCCGCGTCGGAGCGCATGGGCAGTCCGGAACAAGGGCAGTCGATGGTTGAACGACTTAGGGAACTATTCGGCCACAAGCGTCAGGTGCTGACACAGGTCGCCAGTAGTATCCGGACGCTGACAGTCGACAGAAACATGATGATCGCTCAAGCGGTCAAAGACGGTGTCCCGGAGGTGCGAGTAGCCCAGGTGAGCGGAGAATCTCCCCGCATAGTTCGTAGAATTGCTCGAACTTACGATGATCTGGAACGAAGCACCACCCGCGCGGAAACCCATCTGACGAACATCCAAGGATGTTGTGACGAACTCGTCGAGGCTACAAATCTGAAAGCATCACTTGAAAAGGAGCGGGAACTCTTCATCCAGCGTGCCCGAACTCTTACAGAATGCGACAGCTTCGATCTGGCCATTGCAACAGGACTGACCCCGCAGGAAGTTCGCAATGTAATCCGCAGGGTTTGCACGAAGGTGCGGCACAGCAGCCCTTCCCGCTGAACCCAGACAGAGCACCGCCCCCGCACCACACGGGCACAGGGGCAGCACTCCACAAGAACGACGACGGCGTCACACCACCTCAAGCGCCTCCGCGATCGGGGTTTCGCCGGTGTTGAACTGGATAAACTTCCCAACAGTTCCCGGGTTGTTCAGCACCGATGCAGCCACCTGTGCCACGTCCTCACGGGCCACTGAATCCTGCTGCGGCTCGGCCGACACTTCGATGGTTCCCTTGCCGGGATCCGTGGTCAGCGCGCCCGGGCCGAGGATGGTCCACTCGAGGTCAGTCCCGCGCAGGTACTCGTCTGCCGCAGCCTTCGCCTCCGCGTAATGGAAGAACCCGTTGTCCTCGGGTACGCCGTGATCCTTGCGCGCGCCGATGTAGGAAACCATTACGTACCGGTTGACGCCGGCCTCTTTCGCGGCATCCATGGAACGAATCGCGGCGTCCCGGTCGATGGCGTAGGTTGCCTCAGGGCTACTGCCGCCCGAACCCGCGGACCACACCACCGCATCATGCCCACGCACGACGTCGGCCAGCTCGCCCACCGCCAACTGAGTCACATCCGCGATCACCGGCTTCGCTCCTGTGTCCTCGATGTCGGCTGACTGATCGGGATTGCGAATGATCGAGCTGACTTCATGACCGGCTCCGGACAGGATCCGCGACAGGTGCAACGCCACTTTCCCGTGGCCTCCAATGATGGCAATGCGTGACATATCCGCTCCTTTTCGTTGGGTGTCTTGTCCTTGGCAACACCACGAAGCCGCTGGGCATTCCAACGGGATGTCCGCCACCAAAGAATGGGGCGTTGCCGCCGCGCAGCTTTTCAGCAGGATTGGCCCAAAACAGGAGATGAGCCACAATCCGTAGGGAAAACTGACTCTGGGAAGGCCTGCCCTAGGAGAAAGAGACACACACATGGGGGTACTGGACCGCGAATGGTCCCGGAGGGATGACGTGCCGCCGTCGTCGGGCAGGCTGTCGTCGTCGTCGTCAGTGCCGCCGTTGTCGGGCGGGATGCGGCAATCCAGCTCGGGGCGCGTTCCGCAATGGGCGCTCGAGGAAGCGCTGAACGAACAGCTTCGCGCGTACGCAGCTGAGAACGGCGGGAGGCGGGTTCGGGGAGAGCGCCGCCGCCGTCGTCGTGAGCGGTCTTCAGTCCGTAAGCTGCGGGTCCGCACCGGGGTGCTCATCGCGTTTGTTCTTGCCCTCTATCTGACTCCCACCGTCTTCGAGCGCGACATCTTCCCGGATGTACTTCCACATCTGCCCTGGTCCAACGTGCCGCCGCGCGGTGTGGAAGCAGCAGCAGCGCCGCTGGGGACGCCGCCGCCGTCGACCGGTTCTGCGCAGTACAAGCTGTTTGAGTACCCCGGCCTCCGGCAGGAATTTGTCGCCTATGACCCGTGCCGGCCCGTGCACTATGTGATCCGTCCCGATTTTGCGCCGGCTGGAACCGAGGGGATCGTTCAGGAAGCCGTTGCCGAGGTGGCCGCTGCGACCGGGCTTACCTTCGTCTTCGACGGACCAACAACCGAAGCTCCAAGCCCTGAGAGCCGCGACTCCTACCAACCTGAGCTGTACGGCAAGCGCTGGGCACCGGTCCTGATCACGTGGACCAGCCCGGCCGAGGCGCCGGATCTCGCCGGTCCCACAGCGGGACTCGGCGGCAGTGAGGTAGCGCAGCGTCCGGACAAGCCCATAGTTCTCGTGGCGGGTCAGGTGATGCTCGATGCGCCGGCCATGACCGAGATCCTCGGGTATCCGGGCGGGCGCGACCACGTGAGGGCCATCGTCATCCACGAGTTGGGGCACGTGCTCGGTCTCGACCACGTGGATGATCCGAACCAGCTCATGTATGAGGAGACCCGGGAGCTGACCACCCTCGCAGACGGGGATCTTGCCGGTCTGGCGAAGCTCGGCGCAGGGCCGTGTGTGCCGGAGCTCTAAGACCCTTGACGCCAGCTCACCGCGGCTCCACAGTGGGCCAATGACCGTTCCGTTCCAGTCAGGCCCCGCCGAACTCCAACATCCCCGATTCGCGCGTGCCTATGCCCGGGCTGTGGAGGGAATGAACCGCAGGGGCGCCGATGAACACCGCCGCGCGCTCCTGGCGGACTTGACCGGTGTCGTGGTCGAGATCGGTGCCGGTGAGGGATCGAATTTCGCACACTATCCGCGCACGGTCACCGAGGTTCTGGCGGTCGAACCGGACGATCACCTCAGGTCCATCGCCATCCGCCGGGCGTCCGGTGCGCCGGTTCCCGTTCGAGTGATCACCGGCACGGCCGAAAGCATTCCGGCTGAGGATGGCAGTGCGGACGCTGTTGTCGCGAGCCTCGTACTGTGCAGCGTGCCGGACCAGGGCGTTGCACTGGCTGAAGCGCGCAGGGTGCTGCGCCCGGGCGGGATTCTGGCCTTCTACGAGCACGTCCGCTCGGACCGGAAAGTCCTCGCTGCCCTCGAGGACGTGATGACACCCCTGTGGCAACGAGCTGCCGGCGGCTGCCACCCCAACCGGGACACGCTGCAAGCAATCAGCGCCGCCGGCTTCGACATCAGGGACAACGAGCGCTTCGGGTTCTCGGTTCAGCCGTTGGCCCCGCGCGTTGCGCACATCCTCGGTCACGCGGTTGCCCCTTGAGCAGGAGTTCCGGGACCCTGCGAGCGCCGGTCCGGGCCGAATCTACAGCGGCGGTTCAAGCCCCACCAGCGCAACCGCCAACCCGTACGCAGCGCCCATGACCACCAGTTCACCGGCCGCCAGCCTTCCGAAATCGGCACAGCTGAATGTGGTTCCCGCAAGCAGACGACGGCGGTGCAACGCCCCGAACCCGATCAGCCCTCCCAGCGCAACCACCTTCAACAACAGCACCAGGCCATACGGGGAGCCAGGCAGCGCCGTCAGGTCCGGTACCCGCACGAGTGCGCTGACCACACCGCTGATAGTGACCACCGCTGCACAGATCAGCGCGAGGCGGCTGAACCGCTTCACCACGGCGTGCAGCACCTCAACCCGGTACAGCGCCAGCCATCCGAGACCCGCAAGCCCACCGACCCACACCGATGCTGCCGCTATGTGCCCGGTCATGCTGAACATCGCGAGACTGTGCCCCGACTCGGAAGCGGCGTGTCCGCCGAGGGCCAGCGTAGTGGTGCCCGCAACGGCCAGGAACAGTGCCATTCTCAATGCAGTGGAGGTCCGAGCAAACCACGCCATGACAGCGCTGGCCAGCAGGAATCCGATCTGCGCAATCAACGCACGCCCCGACGCGAGCTGATCCAGAAAGACCCCGAAGTCCGCGAACCCTGCCCCCTGCAACGGGCCCTCACCCAGCACGTCGAAGTAGGTCCAGAGCAGGAACAACCCACAAACGACGACGGCGGCCAGCGCCGCCACACTTCCCCGCCTGCCGAGCCGCACGGCTAAGGGGGCGAGAACTTCCGAACCGGCGTCGTCGCCTTGGGGGTTGCCTGCGGGTAACAGGACGCCAACGCACAACAGTGCAATCGCCGTCAGGCTCGTGAGGTGCACCAGCACGCGCACCAGCGGCAAAGTCCAGCCGACAAAGTTGGCGGTGCCGTCGTCGTCGGACAGTCCGAAAAGTGCCAGCGGAATCAATGCCGCCACCAACACGGCCACCGAAATGGCGCTGAGGAAATGTCGGGAGGGCACACCGACAGCGTGCGCTGTTCGAGGGAACACCTGCATCCCAGCCTTCCGGACGGTCAGTACGCCTCAGCATCGGCACTGCTCAGAGACGGTCCTCCGATCCTAAGCCAGCGTGCGGCCTAGGATCGGCAGTGGGCCCCGCCGTGGACCCGCGAAAGGACCCCGCCGCTGATCGATCCCAGCGACGGGGTCCTCCTGATCTGCTCAGGTCATCCGGTGACGGCGGTCAGCTCGTTCGGAGTCTGCTTCAGTTCACCGGTTCCGGTGATTTCCCCGGATTCCACATCAACTGCATGGATGGAGTTGGTTGACGGGTCGGTGATGTAGGCAGTGTGGTCTTCGACAAAGATGGTTGGTCGCGGTTGCTGCCATTCGAGCGGTTCCTCCCACTCCCCAATCACCGGCAAACTGTTGGTCACCTCGGCGGTCTCAGGGTCAATCACGTGCAGCGAGCCGTCCGTGCCCAGGACCAGCGCTTCACCATGCGGACCGCGGGCCAGTGACCGGAAGCTGTAACTCGTGCCGAGCTCAACCAGGGTGAGGTCCTTCGTCTCGGTGTTGATCAGCGAGATTGTTTCGGGGCGCTCAAGTTCGGCGTCGGGATCCTGCTTGTAATCGCCAAGTGTGATGACCGATTCCTCAGACCCTGCCTGATTGCCGATCCGCCCGTACTCGGTGGGGCTGTCGAGCTTGGTGATCTTGCCGTCGTCGTAGATGAGGACGCCGGTCTGACAACCGATCACCACGGCTTCCCCTGCGGCCGTCGCCTCACCGTGTACACCCGGGCAATCCTCGTTACGGGCGATCTCCTTGCCGTCTTCGTCGAAGACCACAATGCCGGGGCGTTCTTCCTCGTTGCCGAGCGTCAGCACCAGTTCACCGCTGGAAAGCTCGACGGCGACACCATGGTGCGCTTCCTCCGTCGAATAGGTCTCGACTTCCGGCTGGCCTTCGGCGAGGTCACTGGATTCGAAAACCGTCACTTCGCCGGTTCCGTCGCTGAAGAGGATGGTCTTGCCGTCGTGGCGGACCACGTGACCGGGCTTGCTCGTGGGAAAGGCGATGTCCGTCATCACCGGTTCCTCAGCGTGGGAGGTGCCGCCGTCGGTCCAGGCTCCGGTGTCGAGCACTTCGAAGCCTTCGGCGGTCGAGATGATGACGTGGCGTCCATCGCCGGCCGGATTAATCCGGTTGAAGCCCTCCATCGGGAAGTCGCCGAGCACCTCGAAAGTGTCTCCGTCGAGCACCTGGATGCCGCCGTCGTATGTGGTGACCACGCGAGGGGTGGGTTCAGCAACGGTTACTGCGGCGTCGGCTGCACGAACGACGCGCTCAGGGGCTCAAGTAACCATTCCATCGCGACTCATCCTATATTGATAATGAGAATGATTCGCACATAAGGAGAAATGATGGTGATTGTGAGCGGCGTTCGATACGCCTATCAGGGCAGGCGCGCGCTTGGGGAGGTGTCTCTCGCGCTCGAGCGAGGGGTGCACACCGTGGTCACGGGCACCAACGGCTCAGGAAAGTCGACATTGCTGGCGTTGGTTGCCGGCGCGCTGAAGCCGCAGTCCGGATCGGTGACCCTCACCACCAGCCGCCGGCCGGCCTTTGTCATCCAGCACACGCGGACCTCGGAGATCCTTCCCTGTACGGTGCGTCAGACGGTCGAGATGGGACGGTGGCCTCATCGTTCCTGGCTGTTGCCGCTTGGTCCGCAAAATCGCCGTATCGGGCGGGATGCCATGGAACGCTTGGGGATTTCGGGCCTCGCTGATCGGCAACTCGCCGGGCTTTCCGGCGGGCAACGTCAGCGTGCGCTTATTGCGCAGGGGCTGGCGCAGGAATCGGACATCCTGATCCTTGACGAGCCCACGGCCGGCTTGGACAGTGCGGCACACCGGCTCATCCGCTTGGCGGTCGACGAGGAACTGCTGCGTGGCGTGACCGTCATCGAATCGAGCCACTCGCCCGAGGACATCGAGCGAGCGGAGCGGGTAGTCACACTCGAGGGCGGCCTCGTCATCTCCGATACAGGATCGATGTTCCGGCCGGCGATCAGCGCTACCCTGACTTCGTGACCGTTGTTATTGACCATGCCACCGCGAACGACGCCGGCCCCCTCGCCACCCTGGCTGCCGTCACCTTCCCGCTCGCTTGTCCACCGACGTCGCACCCCGACGACATTGCACACTTCATCGCATCAGAGCTTTCCGAGGAACGGTTCACCCAGCACATAGCGGACCCTGACAAGATCTTGCTGTGCCTGCGGGAGGACGGCCACCTTCTTGCCTGGAGCACGTTGGTCAAAGGACTTCCCAAGGACGAGCAGGTGCGGTCTTCTCTCTCGCTTTTCCCGACCATCGAGCTGAGCAAGTTCTATGTGCACCCGTCGCATCATGGACAAGGTTCCTCGTCGCACCTCATGGAAGCGTCACTGGAGATCGCGGCGAAGGGAACCGGCGCGAAGGGAATCTGGCTCGGCACCAATGACCGCAATGCCCGTGCAGTCCGATTTTATGAGAAGCACGGATTCACCCGCGTGGGGGCAAAGACGTTTCAGCTTGGACGGAACGTGGAAACGGACTTCGTGCTGGAGCGTGCGTTGGGCTGAGTGGGGTTTGGCGGGATTGTGCCAGTCGAGCGGCGTGCGGCTTGAGCAGGGGGCCTACCCCCACGCCGGGGTGTGGATAAGTCCGTTTGACTTGTCCTGCACATTGGTGGTTTTCGGTCGCGGTTAGTACACGTGTTCGATAAAATTTTGGGTATGGCCGTCGCACTGCTCGAACCCCGCCCGGAGGACACGTCTCTCCTGGGTGGGATGCGGTCCGGCTTACTGGCTTACGTGCGGGATCTCGAGTCCAACTACCTGACGCTTCGGCCTGAGGAGGCCGCGGCAACGCTGGTCGAGGTTGAGCAGCTCTCCAACCTGGTCGACCACTTGCAGACTGTGGTTGCCCGTGCCGCTGAGGACCACCAACTCGCTACCGTTGACGCCCTAGATCCGTACAAGAACACTGCGGACTATTTGCGGGCGAAAATCGGTATCAGCCGCTCCGAAGCGAACCGCCGGTTACGCCTCGGACATGACGTCCTGCCCGAGGTTCCCGGGCCAGGAGCCGCGCTCGTACCTGCCTTGGGTGTGCTGGCTGAAGCGACCAAGGTCGGTGCGCTCAGCAGCCGTGCTGCGACCATCATCCGCAACTCCGTGCACCGGGTCTCCACTGTCGCGACCGGCCGTGAGCTGGATGCCATGGAAGAGCACCTGGTCCGCCAGGCCGTTGAGTCCGACGAAGACGTCCTGCGGGCCCTCGCCCAACGCTGGGAAGACATCATCGACCAGGACGGCACCGAACCCACCGACAAAACCCTCCGCGCACGCCAGGGCGTGTTCCTGCGCGGTAGGCGCCACGGCCTGCACTTCATGGAAATCGGCGCCACCGACGAACAATACGAACACCTCATCACCGTCATGAACACCGCCACCAACCCCAGAACCCACAGCATCACTGGCGAGGCCGACGGAGACCGCACGACCGACGGAGACGGCACGACGGACCGCGGCAAAGAAGCTCTAACCAGTCCGGGCCAACCGACCCGTGAACAGAACCTCCTCGACGGACTGGTTTCAGCATGCCGGATTGCGCTAACAGGTGATGGTCTTCCAGCGACCGGAGGACACCGACCCCAGGTAATGGTCACCATCAACTACCGCGACCTCCTCAAAGACCTGACAGGCAGCGGACACGACGGGCATTCGGTCTTCGCCCAACAGATAAGCGCCCGCAGCATCCGCAAACTCGCCTGCGACGCCGACATCCTCCCGCTCGTCCTCGGCGGCAAGGGTCAGGTCTTGGACATCGGCCGCACCCAACGTCTCTTCCCACCACATCTGCGACGGGGACTGGTCGCACGCGACAAAGGCTGCGCGTTCCCCGACTGCACCACGCCCGCAACCTGGTGCGAAGCCCACCACATCATTCCCTGGGCTGCAGGCGGAACCACCAACATCAGCGACGGCGTGCTGCTCTGCACCCGACACCACCACCAGATCCACGAAGGAAACTGGACAGTCGAATCAGTCCACGGAATCCCCTGGTTCACACCACCCAAATACCACGACCCGCAACGAACACCCAGACGCAACCGCTACTGGCAAGTAGAACAAGCCATACACGACCAACTTGCAGACACGGTCAGTCACGTGTCCACGAGCATCGGCACGGCACCACCCTGATCAGCGGAAATGCCGCCGTAGCCGGCGTCTGAGCGAGCGCAGCACCGCCAAGTCAACTGTGCCCCGAGCGCGTGGCAGAGGTGACAGAACCGCGAGCGCACGTGGCAGGCGTCGATTCCAGATCAGGCGGCCCTCGGATCCTGCTCCCCCATCAGGCAGTTTTCAAGTCCGAGTCCGGATCAGTGAGCACAGCCCGGTCCACAGCCCTGCCGCTCCGGATGAGATCCTGAATTTCCTCCTGCACGTCCCACACATTGACGTTCATGCCGGCTACCACCCGGTCCTCGCGGAGCCAGAAGGCAACAAATTCGCGATCTTCGAGGCTGCCCCGGACCACCACGTCCGCATCTTTTGTCAGGGCACCGTAGCCGGAATACTCCATGCCCAGATCGAACTGGTCTGTGTAGAAGTACGGAATGTCGTCCAGCACAGCGTCTCGGCCGAGCATCGACTGTGCGGCCACTTTCCCGCCGCTAATAGCGTTTGCCCAATGCTCACTGCGGGCATACTGGCCCGTGACAGGATGCAGCGCGCTGGCCACATCCCCAGCTGCAAAGATGCCCTCGGCACTGGTCCGCAGCCCCGAATCGACCTGAATACCGTTCCCGATGGTAAGCCCGGCTTCCTCTGCAAGCGCCGTCTGCGGCACCACGCCAATGGCGATCACAACAAGATCCGCGGACAAGGTTTCACCCGCATCGGTCACTACTGCAGTGACACGGCCTGCATCGTCACCCCTGATCTCTTTCGCCGAAGCCGGCAGCCTGAACTGAACACCAGCTTCACTATGGCGATCCATGAAGACGGTGCCAAGCCTGGGACCGATCGCCGCACTCATCGGGACCTCTTCCAACCCGAGCAAGGTGACCTCATTGCCAAGTTCCCGTGCAGTTGCGGCAACCTCCATACCGATCCAGCCGGAACCGATAAGCACGAGGTGACGGCCACCTCCTGCCAACTCTAAGTGAAGACGCTGACTATCCGTTTTCGTACGGAAGTAGTACACCCCTTGGAGATCGGTACCTGGCAGGTTCAGCTGACGGGGAACAGCGCCCGTAGCGAGCAGGAGCCGACCATAGGAAAGCGAACGGCCGCTCGACAAAGCAACAGTACGGGCGGTGGGATCCACACTGACCGCCTCATCCGAGGTGAGGAGTTCGACGTCGTTCTCTGCGTACCACTTCTCGGGACAGGGCAGGAGTGACTCCTCGCTCTCCTTGCCGGCAAGGAATCCCTTCGACAGCGGCGGACGCAGATAGGGCGCCTGACCTTCCGCCCCAACGAGGACCACAGGACCAGTGAAGCCTTCTTCGCGCAAAGTTGCGGCCGCCGTCGCGCCCGTCAGGCCTGCCCCAATGATCACCATTGCGTCATCAGATGCCGGGAAACTGGTGTTGTCCATGGATACTCTCTCTTCTGGTGGGGTGGCCTGCGAATGCGCGGTGCCACGAAGCGTTGATTCGGGCAGAAGCGTTAGTTTGGAAATTGGTCGCGTAGCGGGCCCCCGACTGCGAGGTCGCCATAGAACGTCGCCGTCCGGGTAGTGGTACCGGCACTCTGCACACCGCGCAACGACATGCACAGGTGCTCTGCCTCCAGCACCACACCGACTCCACGCGGATTGAGCAGGTCCAACAGCCAGTCCGCCACCTGCTTGGTGAGCCGCTCCTGCACCTGAAGGTCACGTGAAAACATCTCCAGTGCCCGCGCCAGTTTGGACAGACCGAGAAGTCGTTCCCCCGGCAGATAGCCGATATGCGCGATTCCCCTGAATGGCAACAGATGATGCTGGCACAGTGAATTGAATGGGATGTTCTTTACGAGCACCAGGTCGTTATACCCCTCGTCATTCGGGAAGGTAGTCCACGAGGTGGTCCGGGGTGTCAGCATTTCCTCGAAAGCGCCCGCCACGCGGCGCGGGGTATCGCTGAGGTGCGGATCATTCACGTCCCGCCCGAGCGCACGCAGCAAGTCGGCCACCGCCAACCTCGCTGCTGGCAGATCGATAGCCCCGACAGAGCTGTCCTGCTCAATGTCGTCTTCCAACAGCCGGAGCGCAACCTCTGAATGCGATGACATGGCGTCCCTCTTTCTAAATATTGTATTGTTGACTTTAGAAGCGCACACTGAAGAAGTCAATGGTGAACAAACTCCAGATAGGCTCGGCATATGTCTGACTTCGAGGGCAATCCAGGCCCGGCAGCCCGCTCAGGTCGCGGCGCATCAGATGCCACGCTGCGCCTACACGCCAACCTTGATGAGCGGCTGGAGTCGGTAGCAACCCTTGGTGACCCTGTCCGACGCGAGGTGTACCAAACCCTCCAGCGCAACGCCGAAGCAATGACCCGAAACCAGCTGGCAGAACTCACCGGGCTTTCGTCCAGTACCTTGCTGTTCCACTTGGAGAAGTTGGTGAATGCAGGACTCCTCACCGTGGAGTTCCGGAAACTCGGTGAACGTAGCGGACCGGGGTCAGGCAGACCGGCAAAGCTATATCAGCTTGCTCATGCAGAGGTGACGGCATCGGTTCCGGACCGCCGCTACGACCTCGCCGCCGAGTTGATGGCGGCCGCAATCGAAGCTTCCATTCGCGAGAACGTTGCCATCCAGCCTGCGCTGTCAAAAACCGCGTACGACGCCGGTCGTCGCCTTGGCCTGAAAGCCGGCAGCATCGACGGAGTGCTTGATTCGTCCGGCTACGAACCGCATCCGGACGGAGATGGTGGCTTCCTGTTGCACAACTGCCCCTTCCATCGACTGTCGCGCAGCCATTCGGAGGTGGTGTGCGGAATGAACGGCGCACTTCTCTCCGGCGCACTCGAAGGCAGTGGCGACGTCACACACGCGGTAACGCCTGACCCCGAGGGACCTCACTGCTGCGCACGCATCACCCGGCGCACCGACGCCAGGTAAGCTGCGCTTACGTCGTCTTCGCCCGAAGATGCAGCCGCTCCCCCTGACGGCCAAACAGGCTGAGGAACTCCACCGCATGCCTGTCAGCCTTCCCAAACCAGTGCGGCACCCGGGTGTCGAACTCAACCGCTTCACCGGCGGGCAACACCAGGTCGAGCTCACCGAGGACCATCCGCAGGTTCCCGTTCAGTACGTACAGCCACTCGTAACCCTCATGTACCTTGAGGTCCGGCTCCTCCAGTGCCATTTCGGCATGCAACACGTGCTTGTAGGCCTGAATGCCGCCTGGCCTGCGGGTGAGCGGAACCACCGTTCCGCGACCCATGTCGATCGGGCGCAGGTGAACGCGCGGATCCCCCGTGGTCGGCGCACCAACGAGCTCATCCAACGGCACCTGATGCGCCTGGGCCAGAGGAAGCAGCAACTCAAGGTTGGGTTTACGCTGGCCCGACTCCAACCGCGACAAGGTACTCACCGAAATTCCGGTCGATTCCGACAACGACTGCAGTGTCACGTCCCGCTTCACTCTCAGCGCCCTCAGTCGCGGACCTACTGCCGCAAGTGCTTCACCAATTTCATCCGTCATAGACCCTAGTTTGCCAGATCAGCAATGTTACTTGCTGATCCATGTTCTGCAATCCACGATGAATACATGACATCTGAACTGAACTCATACGACGTCGTCGTTATCGGCGGCGGGGCTGCCGGCCTCAGCGCGGCACTGATGCTCGGGCGTACCCGCCGGAGTGTCGCGGTGGTCGATGCCGGCCACCCACGCAACTCCCCAGCCAGCGGTGTACACGGTTTCCTCACCCGCGAGGGCATGAACCCGCTGGACCTTGTGGCCGCGGGCCGGGCCGACGTCCAGCTGTACGGTGGCGTCATTGTTCCCGGCACCGCCGTCGACGTCGCTTCCACCGATGATTCCCGTGATCGCTTCCGCACCACGCTCGACGACGGGACGGTCCTCCTCTCCCGCCGCCTGCTTCTGACCACAGGGCTCAGTGACGTACTGCCGGAAATCCCCGGACTCCGCGAACAGTGGGGCCAGGAAGTGCTGCACTGCCCGTTCTGCCACGGCTGGGAGGTGCGCGACCAGCAGATCGGTATCCTCGGCACCAGCGCCATGTCAGTACATCAGGCACTGCTGTTCCGCCAGTGGAGCAACAACATCACTCTTCTTCTCAACGACACCGTTGAACCTACCGAAGAAGAATGGGAGCACCTGGCCGCCCGCGGCGTCTCTGTGGTCGACGGCTCGGTTGCCCGTGTCCTGAACCAGAACGACGGCGGCACCCTCAGCGGCGTCGAACTCACCGGCGGCCGCGTGGTTCCGTTGGAAGCCCTCGTGGTTGCGCCGCGGTTCGTCGCCAACACCGGAATCTTCGCGAGTCTCGGCCTTGCTCCGGTCCAGCACCCGATGGGAGTCGGCGAGCACCTGGCCACGGATGAGATGGGCGCAACCGGCGTGGACGGCGTATGGGCAGCAGGAAACGTCGCCAACCTGATGCTGCAGGTGTTGCCGTCCGCTGCGTCGGGATCAGTGGCAGCGATGGCAATCAACAATGACCTGATGGTCGAAGAACTCCAGCAGGATCTTGCAGCTCACCGCGCATCTTCCATGGGTGCTTCCTCTTCCGCGGCAACCCTGCGGGATAGCAGGATAGGAGCGGAGGTTTCCTGATGCAGTCGCAGCACTCACACCACACGCCCAACGATCAGCACGACCACGGTCACCAGCACAATCATCACGACCACGGTTCCCGCGAGTTCGACGAAGCCTTCTGGGATGCACGTTATGGCGAAAAGAAGCGTATCTGGAGTGGTCGTCCCAATCCG
Source organism: Arthrobacter vasquezii (assembly GCF_029455255.1). Taxonomy (NCBI): domain Bacteria; kingdom Bacillati; phylum Actinomycetota; class Actinomycetes; order Micrococcales; family Micrococcaceae; genus Arthrobacter; species Arthrobacter vasquezii. The sequence continues at coordinate 166,279 of NZ_JAROKN010000001.1, forward strand.
CAACTAATCACTGAGGCAAACGGGTTACCGCCGGGCACAGCGCTCGACGTCGGCTGCGGAGAAGGTGCCGACGCCCTCTGGCTGGCCGAACAGGGTTGGCAAGTCACCGCCGTCGACATCTCAGCGGTTGCCCTTGCCCGCGCAGCCGAACACGAGCAGGAGCATCAGCAGGAGCAGCACAAGAACCAAAGCGGAAGCCAAGACCTCGCTACCCCGCCCGTGCGCTGGGAACATCACGATCTCACGGTCTGGGAACCTCCGGCCGGAGCATTCGATCTCGTCACGGCGCAGTACATGCACCTACCCACCGCGCAACGTGAACCGCTGTTCCGTAGCCTGGCACGCGCCGTCGCGCCGGGCGGAACCTTGTTCATCGTCGGGCACCATCCTTCAGACATGCAGAGCGGCGCATCACGACCCGATCTCCCGGATCTGTACTTCACGGCGGAGGACATAGTGGACCTGCTCGACGACGGTTGGGAACACCAGAGAGTCGAGTCCCGTCCGCGGGAAGCCAGCGGTCCTGACGGCGCCACACTCGCAGTAGCGGATGCGGTCTACCGGGGGCGCCGGCGCGGCTGAGGTCCGATCCGGCCGCGCTGGTCCTCGGAGAAGCCTGCAGGATGGGTCGCGGCTCAGGCCCGGCCCTTCAGAATGGCGTACCAGTAGAGCCGGATGAACCCATACCGCTCCACGAGCCAGGTGAGTCGCTTCTCCTTTGCCAGACCCTTCCAGCCGGGAACGGATGGCTTTGGAGCGAGAGTGTCATCAAATTCGGCAAGCACCACGGTGGAGCGGCTCACCGTGAAAGGGCAGGCGCCATACCCGTTGTACTTCTGGCCAGGCTGATTGCCCTTGAGTACAGACTGCAGGTTCTTCGCGAGCACCTTGGTCTGCTGACGGAGCGCTGCACCGGACTTCGAGTTCGGTGTCCCTGCGGCGTCGCCGAGTGACCACACCGTTGGATGGGTGATGTGTCGGAGCGTGTGCTTGTCCACGGCGACGAAACCGTCGTCGTCAGCCAGTCCGGTGCTGCGGATCCAATCCGGAGCGGATTGCGGCGGTGCAGCGTGCAGGACGTCGTACCGGATCTGTTCCTCCGTACCGCGCGCGGTATCCCGAAGGGTGGCGAGGCGGCCCTCGGCGTCAACCGACGTGAGCTCGGTGCTGCAGCGCAACTCAATCCCGTACTCGGTGATCTTGCGGTTCAGCTCCTCGTCCACCACGTCGACGCCGTACACGCTACTGGTGGGCACCGCGAGGATGACGCGGATATTGTCCAGCACGCCCTGCGAGCGCCAGTAGTCGCACGCCAGGTACATGGGCTTCTGGGCAGCGCCGCCGCAGGTGATGGGGCCGTCCGGCATGCTGAAGATGGCGGTCCCGGAGCGTAGGCCGCTCAGCAGCCGCCACGCTTTCACCGCCAAATCGAGGCTGTAATTCGTTGCGCCGTAGGGAGAATCGTAGGCGTCCTGCAGTCCGGGAATCCCGTTCCAGTTCTTCTGGATACCGGGACACACCACCAGGTGCTCATACGTGAAGGTCTGCCCGGACGCGAGCGTCACGGTCTTCGCCGACGGGTCGATGGCGGTCGCGGAGTCCCGGTGCCAGGTGACACCCTTTGGCATCACGGATTCCTGCGGTCGAACGGCCATTTCCGCTTTCGCTGTACCGCCGGCAATGTGGGAGAAGAACGGCTGGTAGAGATGCTGTTCGGTGGGGTCGACGACGGCAATACCCTTCACCCTGTAACGCTTCAGGCGGGCGGCGAGGGAAATACCCGCGTTCCCAGCTCCGATCACGAGTACCTGGTGGTGCCCCTTTTCCATCCGCTGGACGTCCTTGCTGCTGTGCATCGAGCACCTCCTGGGTCGAACTGTTGCCGAACAGAGACCGAATGCCTCGACCCTACCGGCTTTCTCACCACGCGATAACGACTCTATGCGGAGTGGGTGACCCGCCTCACACTCGAAGTCACACCACTTCGCTGTCGAGGGAGGACCATGAAAGCCGTCCGCGTGCACAGGTACCGGGAAGATCCGCACCTAGATGATGTTGACGAGCCCACCGTCATCGGCCCCTGGGATGTGATTGTCGAGGTGGGTGCGGCGGGGCTCTGCCGGACCGACCTCCATGTCATTGAAGGCCAGTGGGATCACATCCAGCATCCCTCACTCCCCTACATCCTCGGGCACGAAAACGCGGGCTGGGTGCGTGAAGTGGGAAGCGCCGTCAGCAACGTCAGCGCCGGAGACACCGTGATCATGCACCCGCTGGTGACCTGCGGACTCTGCATGGCCTGCCGCGAGGGCCAGGATTCCCACTGCGACAACGCCACCTTCCCCGGTCTCAACGTCGACGGCGGCATGGCCGAATACATGCGGACCAACGCCCGCTCAGTGGTGAAGCTCGATTCCTCCCTCCAGCCGGCCGACATCGCTGCCCTCGCCGACGCCGGCCTCACCGCGTACCACGCGGTCCGCAAGGCGGTTCCGCAACTGCCGCCCGGATCGCACGCGGTGGTCATCGGCAGCGGCGGCCTCGGCCACATCGGAGTCCAGTCCCTGAAGGCGCTGACGGCGGCAACCGTCACCGTAGTCGACCGCTCAGCCGAGGCACTTGAACTGGCACACTCACTCGGTGCAGACCATACCGTCAACGCTTCTTCCGACGGCAACGGCGACGCCGGCCGGTTGCTCGATATCACGGACGGCGGCGCACACGTGGTGTTCGACTTCGTGGGAGAGCACGGCACGGAGTCCCTCGGCGTCACGGCGCTGCGCAACCGCGGCAGCTACTACAGTATCGGCTACGGCGGCGCGGTGAATATCGACACGATCGAGATCATTTCGCGGGAAATCAACGTCGTCGGAAACCTGGTGGGGACCTACACCGATCTGGTCGAGCTGATGACGCTCACTGCCCAGGGCAAGGTAACGCTCCACACCCAGAAGTATGACCTCGAGGATGCGGTCCAGGCCATGCACGATCTTGACAGCGGCGCCCTGGTGGGCCGCGGCATCCTCGTCCCCCGTCTCAACAAGTAACTGCCACCAAGTACCGCATCTGAACCCGAAGGGTGATTCCCATGGCGTATCCCGCAAAGTATTCGGCGCTCAATGAGCTGCAGCTATCGGAGGAGGCACGGCGAACGCTCACGCGCATCATCCGCGTGGCCTTTCCGCATCCTGCGGTTCCTGACGGGCCGTACGAACGCATGACCGAGAAGATCGTGTCGGAGGCGCAGGCGTCCACGTGGTTCCGGGTGGCGCTGACTCAAGGCCTGCTCACTCTCGACTCACTCACCGAGGAGCATTTCCTGGACCTTCCTGACGACCGCGCGCTCGCCGTGCTCAAGCGCATCAGCGACCTCGACTTCTTCGGCTTCATCCGGCGCACCACCGTCCTGAATTTCTACGACGATCCGCAGGTCTGGGACGTCCTCGGTTACGAGGGCGAGTCCTTCTCCAAGGGCGGCTACATCAACCGCGGTTTCAACGACCTCGACTGGCTGCCCGAGCCTCGCATCGAGGAGAGCGACGAGGACCTGACCGAGGTCGGCCCGTTGCCCTACAACATTGCCCAGCAGGCACCCGACCGCGCGGAACCGGCGGGCCAGACCGGGGGCGTGCCCTCCGATGAGCAGTTCTCGGACCTCTTCAAGGGCTCCGACACCGTCAACGAAGGGAACACAGCATCATGACCACGGCCGAATCTGCCCGTTTCGACCAGGACGACGCCGACGTCGTCGTCATCATCGGTTCCGGCGCCGGCGGCGGCACCCTCGCCCACGAACTCACCGAAAAGGGCGTGAAGGTGGTCCTCCTGGAGGCGGGTGGCCATCTGACCAACGAGGATTACCACAACAACGAGTGGGAGGCCTTCAACCAGATGGCCTGGCTGGACCCGCGCACCACGTCCGGTTCATGGCGGATTGCGCGCGACTTCCCGAACCTGCCCGCGTGGCTCGTCAAGGCGGTCGGCGGAACGACGACGCACTGGTCCGGCGCCACCCCGCGGTTCAAGGCCCACGAGTTCAAGACCCGCACCGCCTACGGGCGGGTCGACGGCGCCAACCTGCTGGACTGGCCAATCACCCTCGATGACCTCGCACCGTATTACGACAGGGCAGAACAGAAGATCGGCAGTACACATCGTCATGGGCGTCCGGCGCTGCCCGCTAACAACAACTACAAGGTGCTCGCCGCCGGCGCCGAGCGCATCGGCTACCGCCACTATGCCACCGGACCGTACGGCACCAACGCTGAGCCGTTCGACGGCCGGCCGGCGTCGATCCAGGACGGCTTCAACTTCCAGGGCGACAAGAACAAGTCCAAGTGGTCCACCCTGGTGTCCGAGATCCCCAAGGCGCTGATCACCGGAAAACTCGACCTTCGGCCCAACAGCCACGCCGTTCAGATCACGCACACCGCGGAGGGGCTGGTGGACAGCGTGCTCTATGTCGACGCCGAGGGGAACCTGCAGCGGCAGCGCGCCCGGATCGTCGCGGTGGCTGGCAACGCGATCGAGACGCCGCGCCTGCTCATGCTTTCGGGTTCGCCGATGTTCCCGGACGGTCTCGCGAACTCTTCGGGACAGCTGGGCCGCAACTACATGCGCCACACCACCGGATCCGTCTATGCGAAGTTCGACAAGCCGGTACACATGTACCGGGGAGAGACCATGGCCGGGCTGGTCGCGGATGAGTCCCGGCACGACGTCGACCGGGGCTTCGCCGGCGGCTACTACCTGGAGACCATCGCCCTCGGTCCGGCGTTCCTCGCCAGCTTTGTGGATCCGGGAGCCTGGGGTCCCGGATTCGCGTCGCTCCTCGATGACTACGAGAACACAGCCGGGCTCTGGATCGTGGGTGAGGACATGCCACAAGAGACCAATCGGGTGACGCTGAACACCGCGGTCACCGACAGGCTGGGGCTGCCGGTGCCGAACGTGCACTTCGACGACCACGAGAACGACACCGCGATGCGCAACCACGGGTACCAGCAGGCATCACTGCTGTACGAGGCGGTGGGCGCCCTGTCTTCGCACCACACGCCGCCCTACCCTGCGACTCACAACATGGGCACCGCACGGATGAGCGCCCGGCCGGAAGACGGTGTGGTCAACGGGTTCGGCCAGACCCACGATGTGAAGAACCTGTTCGTCTCGGACGGCTCCCAGTTCACCACCGGAGCTGCTGCCAATCCGACGCTGACGATTGTGGCGCTGGCGATCCGCCAGGCTGACTACATGGCACAGCAGATGGCCTCGGCCGCCCTCTGAGGTTCGGTCCGGAACTCTGGTCGGCGCGCTCCCGTGATCCCCCACCGCGGGTGCGCTGCCGGCCAGTTTCCTGTCCCGGGACCCGCCAGTGTTGGAAAAAGCTCAGGTACCGTGCGGTAGTACCGAAGTTGCCCGAAGCGCCCTGCTGACCCGGTCCGCCGTGTCCCGCAGCAGGACGGCGAGTTTTGCAGATCGGGCATCGAACTCAGCCGCATCCATCGACACTGCCACGGAGCCGACAATCTGACCCGCCGCATTGCGCACGGGAGCGGCAATGCAGGACGCCCCCTCAATGAACTCCTCACGTTCAATGGCGATGCCGCCTTCGCGGACCCGGTCAAGCACGGAATCCAGCGCATCGGACGTGCCGATAGTCTGTGCCGTCATCGCGGGCAGGCCCTGCCGACGCAGGAGGGCAGCGCGCTCTGCCGGTTCCATGCCGGCCAGGAGGATTTTCCCGAACGCGGTCGCGTGGGCGGCGTCGTTGAAGCCGAAGCCAAGCGGAGTGATGCGCGGGCGGCGCGGTGAGTCGACCACGTGCGCCACGACAATATGGTCTCCCCGGTGAACGGCGTAGTAGGCCGCAGCGTCACCCCGGGCATGCAGTTCGAGAATGAGCCGCGCAACTGCCGGAGGCGTGCCGATCTGCCGGCGCAGCGAGGTATCCAGTGCGTGCAGCTTGTAGCCGAGCGCATACCGGCTTTCCTTCTTGAGATGGACGAGGTGTTCGGACCCCACCAGCAGCTTCAGGAGGCGGTAGACCGTGGGAAGCGGCATGTCGAGCTTCTCCGCGATCTGCTTGGCGGTCAGTCCACGGCGGTCGGAGGCCACAGCGTCGAGCAGTGCGAAGGCTTTCTGGACAGAAGCCATGCCCCCCAGTGCATCATTGCGTCCCATAGGGCTATCTTCGCCGGTGTCGCCCGCTTATGCCACATGCCCCGCAGTGACAGCACGGACGTGAACGGGAGCCCCGAGCTTTGCCCGGAGCTCCCGTTCACGTAGCAAGGTTCCTAGTCGACGCTGAGTTCGCCCATGCGGTTCCAGCCGTTGGCCGAAATCTTCTCGCTGATGATTTGCGGCGTTTCGACCAGCGCCTGCGGCATATCCTTCATCGCCTGCTGGAAGTGGTCGCTGTTGACGTGGTCGCCCGCGGCGTCGTCCTCGAAGGCCTCGACCAGCACAAACTCATTCGGGTTGTCCACGCTCCGCGACCAGTCGAACCACAGGTTGCCCGGTTCGGCGCGGGTGGCTTCGGTAAAGCCTCGGGTGAGGTCAAGCCAACGGTCGCTCCAGTCGGGCTTCACCTTGAATTTGACGACGATGAAGATCATGCTGCTGCCTTTCGTTCGGGTGCGCTGCTCTCATGTGGGTCCTAGTCTGCTGCCGACCGTGGCAACGCGGAAGACCGCTTTTCACAGGGTGAGAATGTGTTGCATACTCCTCCGCTGACCGGACCTAGTCTGGGCACGTGTGCAGCACGCTTCTACCGCTGCCGTCGTCGTCCATTGCCCAGGGAGGTAACCATGCTGACCGATTTCCTCGCCGCGGTCGCCGATCCGTCCCGGATCAGCGACCGGGCTATCGACCGGCACGCCAAGGCGCACGATGCATCGCACTTCCTGCTGATTCCAGAGGCGGTGGCAACGCCGTCGGACGCCGTCGAGGTCGGCAGGCTGCTCCGCGCCAGCGCCGCCGCGGGGATGCCGCTGACTCTACGTTCCGGCGGGACGAGCCTCAGCGGACAAGCGGTAAGCGACGGCCTGCTGGTCGACGTGCGGCGTAATTTCCGGAACATCGAAGTGCTCGACGACGGCGCACGGGTACGCGTGCAGCCCGGCGTCACGGTGCGGATGCTCAACAGCCACCTGCTGCGTTACGGACGCAAATTCGGGCCGGACCCGGCGAGCGAATCCGCGTGCACCATCGGCGGCGTCATTGCCAACAATTCCTCCGGGATGCACTGCGGCATAGTGGACAACGCCTACCGGACGCTGGAGTCCCTGACGGTTGTCCTGAGCAGTGGGACCGTGATCGACACAGCCGCGCCGGATGCTGACAAGCGCCTTTACGCGGCGGAGCCTGAGCTTCACGAGGGGCTCCGCCGGCTGGCCGCGCGCGTCCGGTCCGACGCCGCATCAGCCTCGACAGTGCGGCGGCAGTTCGCCATGAAGAACACCATGGGCTACGGGCTGAACTCGCTACTCGATTTCCAGCGTCCTGTGGACATCCTGGCGCACCTGATGGTCGGCAGTGAAGGAACGCTCGGTTTCGTGGCGGATGCGGTGTTCCGCACCGTACCTATCAGGGCGCATACGGCGACGGCACTGCTGGTCTTCCCTGATCTGGCGACCGCCAATTCCGCGCTGCCGGCGCTCGTGGAATCAGGCGCTGCGACAGCGGAATTAATGGATGCGCTGTCCCTTCGGGTCGGCCAGTCAATTCCTGACACTCCCCCGGCGGTACGCGGCCTGTCCGTCGAGGATCACGCGGCACTGCTCGTGGAATACTCGGCTGATTCTCCTGAACGTCTCACCGATGCGGTTGCCAAGGGCGCGGATGGCCTGAAGCCCTTCAGACTGACGATGCCGGCCACCTTCAGCACCGACCCTGTTGCACGGGCGGAACTGTGGCATCTGCGCAAGGGGCTGTACGCGTCTGTCGCCGGTGCCCGCCCTCCCGGCACGACCGCACTGCTCGAGGACATCGTGGTTCCGGTGCCTTCCCTTGCCCGTACGTGCGGCACGCTGTCCGAGCTGTTTGACCGCTACGGGTACCGCAACAGCGTGATTTTTGGGCACGCCAAGGACGGCAACATCCATTTCATGCTGACCGACGGGTTTGCTTCCGCCCCTGAACTGGACCGTTACCACGCCTTCACCGAGGACATGGTTGACCTGGTGCTGGCCGAAGGCGGGTCCCTCAAGGCAGAACACGGCACCGGCCGCGTCATGGCCCCATACGTCCGTCGCCAGTACGGCGACGCACTGTACGGGGTCATGCAGGACATTAAGGCGCTGTTCGACCCTTCCGGAATGCTCAATCCCGGCGTCATCATCAATGACGACCCGCAGGCACATCTGCGCCATATCAAGACGGCGCCCGCCGTGGCCGAGGAGGTAGACCGGTGCGTCTCGTGCGGCTACTGCGAACCGGTATGCCCCAGCAAGGACATCACCCTCACGCCGCGGCAGCGCATCGTGACCCTGCGGGCCATCGAGCAAGCCCGCATCGACGGGGATACGGCGCTGGTCGAAGCGCTGGAGAAGGACTACGACTACGAGTCGGTCCAGACGTGCGCGGTCGACGGAATGTGCCAGACCGCATGTCCGGTGGACATCAATACGGGCACCCTGGTCAAACGGCTTCGCCGCGAAAGCGCGAATCCGGTAGCGGCCAAAATCTGGGAGACGGCGGCAGGACACTGGGGGCCGGCAAGCCGCGGTGCGGCGGCTGCGCTCACGGTGGCAGACAGGATTCCGACGCCGGTGATCCGCGCTCCGAACGTGGCCGCCCGTGCCGTACTTGGCACGGATAACGTGCCCCTCTACTCACCGGACCTGCCCGCCGGTGGGCACTCCCGGCGTCGTCCGCGTCCGGCAACTGCGCCGGACGCGGTGTATTTCCCGGCGTGTGTGGGAACAATGTTCGGACCGGCAGAGCCCGGCGATGACGGCGTGCAGGCCAGCTTCGAACAGCTCTGCCGGTTTGCCGGGATCACTCTCCTGGTTCCGGCCGCCATCGACGGGATGTGCTGTGGAACCCCGTGGTCGTCGAAGGGCATGGTTGCCGGTGCCCACGCCATGCGCCGGCACGTCCTTGAGGAATTGCGTGAAGCCACCAACGACGGCGAGCTGCCCGTGATCGTCGACGCCGCCTCCTGCACGGAGGGGCTTCTGGCCACGCTGGAGGCTGAGGCGACGGCGGGAGGGCAACGGCCCCTACGAATCATCGACGCTGTGAAATTTACCGTCGATCGCATCCTGCCGCTGCTCGGCCCCTACCCAAAACTGGATTCACTGGCGCTTCATCCGACGTGCTCGTCTACACGGCTCGGTTTGAACGAGTCCCTGCAGCAGGTGGCTTCCGCGGTGGCGGAATCGGTTCGGGTACCGGCGACGTGGGGTTGCTGTGCCTTCGCCGGGGACCGCGGAATGCTCCACCCCGAGCTCACTGCCTCGGCGACGAGCGCACAGGCCGCAGAGGTCCGCGCGTTTGGGGCACGTGCACATGCCTCCTGCAACCGCACCTGCGAACTCGGCATGACGAGGGCTACCGAACGGAGCTACCACCACATTCTCGAGTTGCTGGCCGGGCAGGCGGGGAGAGGGGTAGACGGGAGGATAAGACGGTGAGTTGCGTCAGCGGCGCACCTCTTGATCAATTGCGGATGCGCGGGAGTACGGTCTTCTCTCAGACGGTGCAGGCACTGCTTTCATTGCATGGCCTGCAATGCATGCAACGTTTCGGAAGGACTATGTCGCCCGAATCGCCCCTGCGAGATCAAGGAGACTAACCACCTCCAGGTCCGGTGCGTCAAAGTACTCGGGATACGAGGTACCGGTCCGGTTGATCCAGGCGGTCCGGAGCCCTGCCCGATGAGCGCCATGAATATCCCAGGGATGCACGGCGACCAGCAGCATCTCCTGCGTCTGCCTGCCGAGTTCCATGGCTGCGTACTGGTAAGCGCTGTTCCCGGGCTTCCAGACGGGTGCGTCCGCGACGCTGAGGAGCCGCGCGAAGTGCCCGCGGATGCCGGCTCGCTCAAAAAGACCGTCCGCCACTGAAGTAGCACCGTTGCTCAAGGTGACCAGCTCCGCCTGGTGAGACAGGGCTTCAACGCCGGGCACGACGTCGTCGTGCACTGGCAGAGACGTCAGCGTAGTCATGATGTTTTCCACTGCGGCAGCGTGGTCTCCTCCGCCACGGGTGTCGGCGCACAGCCGCTCCAGGCTGTCTTTGGCGAGCTCGGCGAACCCGGGGTTGTCATTGGTGACGGTGAGCGCGAATCCGTCCCGAAGTATCCCGGCGAACCACACCCGGGCGGCCAGCGGCGGAAGCCCCTCTGCTTCGAATGCCTTCGCGAGGGGACTCAGGTCGGACAGGGTTTCGTTAACGTCGAAGACGATGGTCCGGGGCATTTCAGTCATGGTGGCAACGTTCGCAGACTTGCGCGAGCGGCGATACCCCGCCACCCGGCACGGGACCGGCCCACCCAGCTGAGCAACTGGATGGGCCGGAACCGCGTGTGCCCACCGGGTACATCAACCCGGTGGGCACACGCAGCAGAAAACTAGTTCGCGAAAACGTCCTGCAGGCGCGGGCCGATCCACAGGGCAACCGAGTCACCGCCGTTGTTCAGCACGGAAGCTCCGCCGCCGTTGTAGTAGGCCTCAGCTGAGTTGGTACCCGGACCCGCGTAGACACGCAGCTCGGCACCCGGAGCCAGGACGTAACCTTGACCGACGGTGAGGATGTTGTTCGCGGCATCGCGGATGATCGCGCCACTTACATCAACGCTCGCTGCCGACGTGTTGCGGAGCAGGACATACTCACCGTTCTCGGGCTGGACATCATCACCGGGCACGTTGTTGGCAGCATCCGCGATTTCAACGCCGGCTCCCGGGAACACAGGCTGACCCTGAAGGAAGCGCTGGTTCTGGATCGGGAAGTCAGTAGTCACCGCATCGACGCCAAGGTCGAGCGAATACTGCACAGCCTCAGGCGAGTTCACGGTGTACACACCGAGGATCAGACCGGCACCCTTGACGTCGGCAACGTTCTGTGGCGTCAGCGTGCGGTAGTTGGTGCCCACCGAATCGGCAAACGTTGCCCAGGAGTCGACGACAGCACGCGCAGGGACCACGCTGGTGAGCTGCTGCAACTCGATCTCCGGCGCAATCGCTGCGAAGCGGCGGTTTGAAGCCTCATCGAAACCGAGAACCTGGATCTTGTCCGCGGCTACCAGCTGAGTCCACTTGGGATCGTTGCGCAGTTCGTCGGCAACAACCTGCTCAACACCGGGCGAATTCACGGGAGCCTTGATCTCGATGTACACGCCCGTCTTCACGGTCGCGACCCTGGCGGCGTCGTCAAGGTGCGGGATGCGCTCACCCTCGTATTTTTCGTCGAAGTATGCCCCGGCATCGAGCTGCTGAAGTTCCGCCCAGGTGAAGGACGTGATGGGGTCGTTCTCGCGGCCCGGGAACACTTCTTCCACGTTCGTGGTGCGCGCAGGAGTGTTGTCGTGAAAGAGGAATGGCACGCCGTCGGCACTCAGCTGAACGTCGATCTCAAAGAAGTCAGCACCCGAAGCACGGCCGTCCTTGAACGCCGCGACAGTATTCTCCGGTGCCGTGCCGGCGGCTCCGCGGTGCCCGATGAGAATGGGAGCGTCGCTTGCCTTCTGTGCCGGCAGAGCGTGCGCCTTCTGTGCCGGCGCAGCGTGTGCGACGGCGGCGGGCGCGGTCGCGAGCATCAGACCGGCGGCTGTGGTCGCAATAATCCTGGTCAGGCGATAAGCCATAAGGTTCAGTTCCTTTCGGATGAGTGTGTGGGTGGTCCCCCTCATCCGATGCAACAGGCCGCCGAAGTCCACCCGGTCAACGCGGAATGAACGGCGGGTGAAAGCAAACATTCCACCCGCGTTGAGTTGGCAGTGGGTCAGCAGCGAGCGTAACGGCGCACGAAGTTGTTGAGGATCTTCGGCGGCCATGTGACAGACGCAGCCTCCGCACGCTCGATCACGGTCTCTGCCTGATCGGGCGGAAAGTAGCCCGCATGACGGTAGATCCGAATGCGTTCAACGAGTGCATCCACGTCGAGCTCGGGATGAAATTGCGTGGCGTAGAGGTTCTGCTGGACCCGGAACATCTGAACCGGACAGGACGACGACGACGCCAGCAGTACCGCGCCCGCCGGAAGCGTTGCGCACGCCTCCTTGTGCCCAACAAATGCATCGAAGCGAAGCGGAAGCCCGGCCAACAGCGGGTCCGCTGCGCCGTCGTCGTTCACTGTGATTTCGGTGGGACCAATGGGCTCAGCAAAGGTGCGGTCAATGACGGCGCCCTGGTGCCGCCCGAGCGTTCCCACGCCGTAGCAGGCACCAAGGAACGGAAAATCGTTTTCGGCCACGCCATCGAGCAGCTCACCAAGCTCCCGTTCCACCCGGTGCTGCGTCGGAGACTTGGTGTCCTCCGCATCAGACGAGTTGAAGGGACTTCCACCCAGGAAGATTCCCGAATAGTCCTCGAGGCGGAGGGCAGGCAGCGGCTCCTGCTCCACCCGGATGCGGTGAAGGTTCGACGGCGCCAGTCCAGTGAAACGGAGAAAGCTCCGGTATTCGCCTTCGGCAGCAGCATCCTCGGCACGGGTGGCCAATAGCAGGAACGGTAGCACCCGTCGATCCTACTGCCGGGCGAAATTTTCCACCCGATCACTCGCAAAATGCTAAGCATGCTGATAAACATTAAGGGAGCCGTTTTCCAAATATCCCCATCGGATTACGGCACACCCAAGTCTAAGGAGAGCATCATGGCAGGAAACACGCTTGTACGGTCCCTACACGATCTCAGTGCTGCGGCTTGGTTCGGCGGATCGCTCATGGGCGTCGTCGGCCTGAACGGCGCAGCGGCCGAAGCCAAGGACCCGACAGAACGCACCCGTCTTTCCACCGTTGGCTGGGCGCGCTGGACCCCGGTGCAGATCGCAGCGTTCGGCGCACACGCAGTTGGCGGCATCGGCCTCATCGCAGCGAACAAGGGACGGCTTGCCGGTCAATCCGGCGCTGTTGCCAATACCGTGGTGAAGTCAGCAATCACGGTGGTCGGCATGGCAGCATCCCTCTACTCGGGCATGCTCGGCAAGAAGGTGGGCGAACTGAGCCAGCACGGAGCTGCCGGCGCAACTGAGCCCAAGCCCGGAGCACCGGAGGAGCTGAAGAAAGCCCAGTCGCAGCTGAAAACACTCCAGTGGATCCTGCCCGCCCTCAGCGGCGCAGTGATTGTGCTTGGCGCCAACCAGGGTGAGCAGCAGCGTCCCAAGAACCTACTTGACGGCATCTTCAACCGCTGAGTACCCAGAAGCCCGGCCCGTCGTTTCCCCCAAACGGCGGGCCTCTTCGGTTAACCCCGAGGAAATTTTGTGCAGCTACGGCGGGTTCCGGCGCTGGAAAGCCACCGGAGCTGCGCAAAAGTTCCCATCGATAGACAACGAACAGTGGAGGAAAAATCATGGGCCAGCCAGCACAGCAGCAGGATGTACCGGGCGTTCAGTCGGCGATGGAACCCATCCCTGACTGCGGTGAGGAAAGCTATCGCGGCAGCGGCAAACTGACCGGCAAGGCAGCGGTCATCACCGGCGGTGACAGCGGGATCGGCCGCGCGGTGGCCATCGCTTTTGCGCGTGAAGGCGCCGACGTGCTGGTCTCCTACCTCAACGAGGACGAGGACGCAAGGGAAACAGCCCGCTACATCGAGGAAGCGGGCCGGAAAGCGGTCCTCGTTCCGGGCGAGCTGTCCGATTCACAGCATTGCCGCGACATCATCGACAGAGCCGTGCAGGAATTCGGCAAAGTGGACATCCTCGTCAGCAATGCCGCCTACCAGATGAGCCACCAGACCCTCGATGAGATCACCGAAGAGGAGTGGGAATACACCTTCAAGGTGAACGTCTCAGCGATGTTCCACCTCGTCAAGGCCGCCCTGCCACACATGGCTCCGGGTTCTTCGATCATCGGCAGCTCATCGGTGAACTCGGACATGCCGAGCCCCGCGTTGGCGCCCTACGCCGCAACCAAAGCAGCCATCGCCAACTTCTCAGCGAGCCTCGCGCAAATGCTCGGCGAAAAGGGAATCCGCGTCAACAGTGTCGCGCCCGGCCCCATCTGGACGCCGCTCATTCCCTCGACCATGCCCGAAGAAAAGGTCAAGCAGTTCGGCGACGACACTCCTCTGGGACGCGCCGGCCAGCCCGCCGAACTCGCTCCTGCCTATGTTCTCCTCGCGTCCGACGACGGTAGCTACATGTCAGGCGCCCGGATCGCCGTCACCGGCGGCCGGCCCATCCTGTAGCGCGGCCCTTACGGGTGGATCACCACTTCGGGTGAGCAGGACACTCCCTCAATGACTCTCCGAAAGGGGTGTGTCCTGACAACTCAACGCGAGGAGGATGGACGCCGTGGGCTTAACCGCCTGCGGCGTCCCGCGCGAGACGGAAGGATGGACGCATGGAATTCAACCGGCTGCTGCAGATCAAGCGCATCTATGCGCAGCCTGCCGCCCTGGAGTTGCCCCGCGGCAAGGAGATTGTGGAGCGGTGGCCGGAAGCCGACGTCGTGCTGGTGGACAACCACTGGAACATCCCGGAAGTCCACGGTGATGAAACAAACGTCCCGCGCTGGTCACGGATCAAGACCGAGGCGCTGGTCCTCGGCGTCAAGAAGGCGCTCACCGTCAAGCCGAACGGCAGGTCAGCAGACTTCATCGCTCCCTCAACCGCCAACGGTTGCGCCATGGCGTGCGCCTACTGCTACGTTCCCCGCCACAAGGGGTACAGCAACCCGGTGACGGTGTTCGCCAACATCGACCAGATCGCCGGCGCGCTTGAACGGCACGCCACGCGTCAGGGGATGAAGCTCGAACCTAACCAGTGTGATCCCGAGCTGTGGGTCTATGACATCGGGGAAAACAGCGATTGCTCCGTAGATGCCCTGATCAGCGACAACGTCAAGGACCTGGTCGAGCTCTTCCGTGACCTGCCCACCGCCAAGCTCTCGTTCGCCACCAAGTACGTCAATCCGGCAATGCTGAGTTGGGACCACGGCGGCCGCACCCGGATCCGCTTTTCCCTCATGCCCGCGGACCTCGCCAAGTCGATCGACGTTCGCACCTCACCCGTGGCAGAGCGGATGGCCGCGATCAACGATTTCGTTGACGCCGGGTACGAAGTCCACGTGAACTTCTCCCCCGTGATCATCACGGATACCTGGCTCCGCGACTGGGGGGACCTCCTCCGCCAACTCGATGCGACGCTCACCCCTGCAGCAAAGGCTCAGCTCGCAGCCGAAGTCATCTTCCTCACCCACAACGAGCGCCTGCACGAGGTCAACCTCGGGTGGCACCCGCAGGCCGAGAACGTGCTGTGGCGGCCAGACCTGCAGGAGTCGAAGGTCTCTTCCAACGGCTTTACCAACGTCCGTTACCGATCCGGCGCCAAGGGGCGCTACGTGCGGCAGCTGACCGAGCTCATCGAGGAGATAGCACCGTACTGCCGGGTTCGCTACGCGTTCTGATGATTTCTGGAGGGAAGCATTCCTGGAGGAGAGCATTCCTGACCGGACAGAGGCACCACCCGTGGGCCAGCGCCGCTCCGACTTCAGGCTTCGCTCTCACGAAGTTCCATACAGGGCGCCCAGAGCAGAGAGGTGATGTCTTCGTGCGTCATTCCCGCAGCCACGGCAATTGCGTCTACCGGACATCCCTCGGACGCGGCCCGCTCGATCGCCTCGGCAAGACCGGCTCGAGCACGATCCAGTTTCCACTCGAGCGACTCGACCACCCCGGCGGCGGCAATGACCCGTTCTGTACCTGAGGCGCTGTCGTCGAACGCCACGTCGATTTCGGACATCCACAGCTGGTCGCCCAAATCCAAGGCGTTACCAGCAGAACCCGAGACAAACTCCCCGGGGGACTCGTGAGCGATGGTGATCATCGGCGGCTCTCTATCAATAGGTGAAATAGTAACTAGCCTGACTAGTTATATATGACCTTAGCTTGACTGTCCATCACCAGAAACAGACCAAAAGCTGAGTCGCTCTTGAGGCGGTCTCGAAACCTTTCCCGACCTTGAGATTCGCTAGGTGGCCTAGCATATAGCTGAGCGATAAAATGATTGACATGGAGACCGCAATGAACCCCGACGGCGCAGGCTATTGGTACGCCGACCAGGACACCCCTGGCAGCGTTGACGTGCTCAACGCGCTCCGCGCGTACCGTGCCGCAGAAGCCGAGATGCGCCGTCGAACCCGTGATTCCATGAAGATGAATGAAACAGACCTTCTGGCTATCAGGTATGCCATGCGAGCCCACAAGGCCGGGCATTGCATCAGTCCCAAGGACCTCTCACGCATGCTGAAGATTTCGACGGCGTCCACCACCGGACTCGTTGACCGTCTCGTTGCGAGCGGACACCTGATCCGACGGCCACATCCTACCGACCGGCGTTCCGTCGAGATCATCCCGACCGGCAGTGCTGACACAGAAGTACGTGAAACCCTTGGCGGGATGCACAAGCGGATGCTTGAAGTTGCTGAATCACTGACCACCGAGGAGGCACTGCATGTCACGCGGTTTCTTGAACGCATGACCTGGGCTGTGGAACAAGAGGACCCGCCCCATCACCCCTGACACCAACAGAAGCACAACCAACCACAAGGATTCGTTGCACGGCGACCGGAAGAGACAACACATCATGGATATCGCGCAGTGGCCAACAAACCGACTTCTCAACACGGCTGCCCGGCTCAGCGCCAATCAGGAAAATGAGCGACTCCGTCAACTGGGAACCACCCACGCGGGACTCCTGACACTGCGCGTTCTCGGCAGAACCAGCGCCATCACGCAGGTGGAACTGGCGCGGGAACTTCGCGTTCAGGCACAGACCACCGGCAAACTTCTCGAAAGGCTTGAAACACGGGGCCTGATCCAACGCACCAGAAGCGACGACGATCGCCGTGTCTTCATCGTCAGCCTCAGCGCAGAGGGCAAGGCCGTGCTACAGCGGGCCCAGGCAATGGAGGACGAGGAAGCTCAGTCGTCGATGGGCTCAGACGCCGTCCTGCGGGCGGAACTGATTGCCCACATCCGGGATCTGGGGGGTTTCCCCCGCCTCGTAGGGCAAGGCCAGAACGAACACGCGGACTCCCGTGACCTGCCGCAGGACAAGTTCGCCGAGGAGCTCGCCGGACACGATCTGACCGCAGGCTAGGCGGCTGCCCCGCAGGCCAGGCGCAGGCTGAACGACTGCTCCGCAGGTCGAGCGCACGCTCACGAGGGTACGCGGCAGCTACGAGGCCAGGCGTCAGCTCGCGAGGAGTGTTTCGCAGCGCTCGGTCGTAGAGTGCAGGGTGCGCGCCTCGAACAATCGGGCGTCCAGCTCCTCAAGATCGCGCACCGCGGCAGAAATCAACCGCTGAACATGGTCAGGATCCCGGGAGGTCTCGCCCGCCCGCTGAACGTCCAGCAGCGTCCTCGCGAGCTGGACCCGCACCCGTTCCAGATCCCGGATCCGGCGGGCCGATTCCCTCAGTTCCTCGGCAATGCCGGGCCGATCATGGTCTCGCGCTGAGGATAGGGAACTCGTTGAAGATTGAAGCACCAGAGAATAATAAGCAGGCTTTCTTTTCTCACGCAAGTTGTCGCTCGGATATCAGCGACCCGTGCGGCATTGCTACTGTTCTCGAATGGAACGCAGCAGGTCAGTCTGGCGCAGTGCAACGAACCTGACCCCGCGCATGGTTCGCGACTACATCCGAACCCAGCTGTGGCCGGTCCCGCTCACCGCGGTCATCGTCTCAGTGGTGCTCGCACAGTATGTCACCTGGCTTGACCACCAGCTCGACGACGACATGCCGCCCGCACTGTCAGCGCTTCTCTTCGGCGGCGGCGCGGCGGCGGCGCGATCGCTCATGGAAGCGATAGCGGCGTCAACCATCACCGTGACATCCCTGACCTTCTCGCTGACGGTCGTCACACTGCAACTTGCCAGCAGCCAGTATTCGCCGCGCCTGCTGCGCACCTTCACCAGCGACAGGTTTGTCCACAACACTCTCGCGCTTTTCCTGGCGACCTTCGCTTATTCCCTGACTGTGCTGCGGACAATCCGGGATAACGACGAGGAATCCACCGGCTTCGTTCCGGAGATTGCCGTCACGCTGTCCTTCCTGCTGTCGCTGACCACCGTCATTGGACTGGTTCTGTTCCTTGGTCACCTCTCGCGCCAACTGCGGGTGGAACGAATGCTGGCGGACGTCCACGATGATCTATCGGCGACGATGGGCAGCGTCACGGGCGGATCTGCGACACCGCACATTGAGCTGGAGGCCCCTGCTGGAGCGCTGGATCTACCCGCCGGGTCATCGGGCTTCCTCGTGCAGGTCAATGAGGAGTCGCTGCTCAAGGTGGCCAGTCAGTTCGACGTGGTCATCGTCCTCCAGCGTCCGCCGGGAGACTTCCTCGTCGAGGGTGTGCCCTACGGATACGCAACACAACGGGAGGGCGGCGACTGGACCGAAGACCAAGCGCAACAGCTCAGGCAGGCGGTCGAGAACTGCGCCACCATCGGATTTGAACGCAACTCGGTTCAGGACATCGGCTTTCCGGTGCAGCAGATCCTCGACGTCGCGGTCCGAGCCATCTCCCCTAGCGTCAATGACCCTACGACGTGCGTGCACGCTTTGGGGCACCTCTCGGCAGGCCTGTCCTCGCTGGCCAGGGAAGACTCGGGACACCGGATGATGACTGACGGCGAGGGCAACGTGAGGGTCACCATCCGCAGGCGAACCTTGTCCATGCTGCTTGAACTGGTCGTGTCGCAGATCTGCACCTACGGCATGGATGACCCGCGCGTAGCGCGCCGCCTGATTGACCTGATCGATGAGACAGAACTCAACGCCTCAGGCCGGCATGGTGAGATTTTCGGCCAACAGCGACAGCGGATCGCGCGTGCCCTGTCCGGCAGCGGGCTCGACCCGGTGGATCAGCAGGAACTCCTCCAAAGATGCGCTACCGGCGCATGAAGAGGTAAGACTCGGTCAGCCCCGATGGATGCCCGGCCGGTCACCCCAAAAAAGACCTAATCAGCCCACAGGTACGGGCGGACCGGCGATCAACAGTGCCGCAAAGACCACGCTGACACCGATGATTCCCACCAGTGCGGCCGTAAGCGGGTTGCGCAGCACCCACGCCTGAAGGTTCTCAACTGCACCGGACGGCTGGTCCTTTCCGGCCGCAAGGCGCCATCCGCCGTCGAGCTTTCCCCGGCGCTCAAGCTGCCAGTCAAGAAGAACCGTGGCGAACGGAATGACACCGGCCAAAAGGCCCAGCGCCCCGGTGCCCGTGCTCCACCGCTGGTTGACCCAGACAAAGGTTGTGCTCACCAGGTACGTGAGGAAGATGAAACCGTGCAGTGCCCCGCCCACCGAAACCAGGATCTCAGTGGTTTCAGTAACGTACTTCAGATACATGCCCGCCAGAAGCAGTGCCCACGTGATCGCCTCCGCGACGGCAACGCTACGGAAGAGGGTACGAGGGCTCATGGATTCTCCTGGTCAAACGGGTGCGGTTCAACAAATCTAACGCAGCGGCGTCGGGATGCAGATTTCAGGCGACCGATCTACGGCAGGCAGCGCAACCGCCGGCTGCCTACCGGAGCGCCTGCGCACATTGACCGCCAGGATGGAACCCAGAACCAGCAACCCGCCAACTCCCTGCAGAAGGGACAGTTGCTCGCCCAAAACCAGCCACCCCAAAAGCGCTGCGACCACCGGGCTGAGCAGTCCGAGGAAGGAAGGAGCAGTAACCGGCAGCCGCTGAATACCGCGGAACCACAGCACGTAGGCCACAGCTGTTCCAAGGATCGAGAGGTACAGGTACCCGCCCAGGTTGGTCATCGTAAGCGCGGGCGGCTGCCCCTCGACGATGAGCATCAGCGGGACCAGCAGGAGCCCGCCGGCCACTAATTGCCACGCGGTCATGGTGAGCGGCTTCTCTGCCTTGCCCCACTTCTTGGCAAGCACGACGCCGGCAGCCATGGACACCGCCCCGCCCAGTGCGGCGAGCACACCCACCGTATCGAGTCGCGCTTGCGATGACAGAACCAGAAGCGCGACGCCGGCAGCACCGGTAATCCCCGCCAGCACCACTTTGAGCGACAGCCGATCCTTGAGGACCCACGTTGCCAGTCCCGCCACAATGAGCGGCTGAACAGCGCCTACGGTCGCCGCCACTCCCCCGGGCAGCCGGTACGCCGCCACGAAGAGCAACGCAAAGAAGACCCCGATGTTGAGGCCGCCAAGCACCAGCGCCTTCCACCACCATGAGCCGTGTGGCAACCGCCGCACCACCAGGAGAAGCAGGAGACCGGCAGGGAGTGCGCGAAGCACCCCGGCAGTCAGCGGAAGCCCCGGCGGCAGCAAGGCCTCGGTCACCAGATAGGTGCTACCCCAGACCATCGGCGCAAGGGCGGTTATCAACAGGGTCCAACTCATTTTGCTAAGCACTTAGCAATAGTAGCTAAGTGCTTAGCAAACTTTAGAGTGGATCCATGACTGACCACGTGGACGGGATTGTGCAGCAGTGGCATCGCGAGCGGCCCGAGCTCGAAGTCTCCCCCATGCACGTACTGGGCCGGCTCTCCCGGGTGGCGCAACAGGCGGAACGCCGGCTTGAGGGAAACTTCTCGCGGCACGGGCTGGATGCCGGGTCTTTTGACGTGCTCGCCACCCTGCGGAGGAACGGACCCCCCTACACACTTAGCCCGAAAGACCTCGCTGCGAGCGCCATGATCACCTCAAGCGCCGTCGCACAGCGCCTGAACCGGCTGGAAGACCGCGGACTGATTACCCGCGCCAAAAGCAGCGTTGACCGGCGCGGAACCGAAGTAACGCTGACGCAACAGGGGAAGGACCTGGTCGATGCAACCCTCCCTACCCACTTGGCCGCTGAGGAGGAACTGCTCGCGGGCCTCTCCGCCAGCGAGCGCCACGCACTTGCAGACCTGCTGAGGAAGTTCGGTGCCGGGCTGGTCGACTAGTCCTGCACATCCCAGTACACGGCACTGTCAGAAACTCGGGCGCCTGCGGACGGTTCATGCAGCGTCAACCGGCCATCAGGCATGAGGTGATGCACTTCGAAGCCATGCAGCATCACCAGCACGTCCGCAACAATGCGCCGATGGCAACGCCACCAGACACTCTCGCTGCACATGATCGCGGTGGAGGCCTGTGCAGCGACCGCCCGCAGCTCCGCCAGCGCGGCCGCGAATTCGTCCGTGCGGGTGTAGGCGGCATAGGCGCGGAACTGCGCCACCCGCCACCACGTGTCAGTTTCCGGCTCCCCCGCAGCATTGCGCCGGCGCCCGCCCAGATCCTCGAACCACCGGTAATCGATTCCTTCGGACGGCAACCACTCCTCGAGCGCTTCCTTCCGGGTGTCGAGGTTCCGGCGGCTGCCCGGAAAGCGACGCACATCCGCCAGGGTCTGCACCTGGGCTCCCTGAAGCAGTGCGCCGAACTGATCCCGGTCCGCTGTTCCGTGCCC
Organism: Arthrobacter vasquezii; assembly: GCF_029455255.1. Lineage (NCBI taxonomy): Bacteria > Bacillati > Actinomycetota > Actinomycetes > Micrococcales > Micrococcaceae > Arthrobacter > Arthrobacter vasquezii. The sequence goes on from NZ_JAROKN010000001.1 coordinate 187,875, forward strand.
CACAGTAAGTAGCCGCATGACACCAGTCTGTCAGGGCCACATGAGAGCATAAATTCATGCCCGAAACCCCATATCCCATGATCGATGTCGCTGACATCATCCGCATGGTGGGTGGCGCCGCGTTTCAGCGTGGGCAGGGGTATGCCAAGGATTCCCTGGTGCAGGGGCTGACCTTCGAACCGGACTCCAGGACGGTCCACGCGCGCGTCATGGGAAGCTCGCCTGCGCCATACCGCACGCAACTGTATCTGGCGCAGAAGGGTGACGGCCGCTTCCACCTCCGGGACAGCGTGTGCTCCTGCCCGGTGGGGTTGGACTGCAAGCATGTTGCCGCCGTCGCACTTCGTTCCAACATGGAGAATCTTCGCGCCAATCAGGAGCTGACGGCGCCGTCGTCGCCCGCCCGCCCCGCCGGGTGGCAGGAATCCCTGTCCGGCCTCCTTTCAAGCCACCAGCACGACGACGGAGCCCTCGCCACCGTCCAGCCCACCGTTCTGGGCCTGCAGTTTGAACTGCGCCCCACCACGGTGTCCAAGTGGGAGAAGCGCCATGCCTACCGCGGTTTCAAGCTCGGCGTCCGCCCAGTGATCCGGAACGCCAAGGGCAACTGGGTGAAGAACAATCTCGCGTGGGGAAACATCAGCTACCAGACGTACGGGCTGAAGCTGGATCCCGATCAGCACCGCTGGTTCGCCCAGTTTCCGGCGCTGCACCGCGGGACCGGCGTCACCTACTTCGGGAACAATGACTCCTGGCTGTACCTGGATGACTTCAGCAACCCGCTCCTGTGGCAGCTGCTGCAGGAGGCTCAACGGTTGGGGATCGCCTTCGTCGGTTCGAAGAAGAGCGTCACGGTCCACCTGGCTTCCGAGGCGGTCCTGCTCCTCGATGCCACCACCACGGACAACGCCATCCAGCTCTGCCCGGCCATCAATATCGACGGCGAGAACCACCCGCCGGACTCGGCACACGTCATTGCCGATCACGGCGTCTACACGGCCTCCGAGAACGGCACCATCACTCTGGCGCCCACCACGCGCAAGCTGACCGATCACAACCGGGAACTCCTCGAGCGCACCAAGCCGGTGCGCATCCCGGAGAGCGAGAAGCAGGAGTTCCTGTCAGGCTTTTACCCGCGGCTCATCCAGTCCATCGATGTGGTGAGCAGCGACGGCTCGGTCATCTTCCCGGAAATCCTTCCCCCCGTGCTGGTTCTCACTGCTGCCTTCGGTGAGGATGAGCTGCAGCTCTCCTGGGACTGGGCCTACCAGAGCGGTGATACTGAGACCCGCAAACCCCTCAAAAGCAAGGACGACGACGGCGGGTACCGAGACGCCGCAACCGAAACCGCCACGCTCGCAGCGGCTCGGGACGCCCTCGGCGGTCGCATGGTGAAGGACCGCGTATTCACCGGCATGGAGGTGGTGGACTTCACGGAGACCGCCCTGCCGCGGCTGGAGCGGCTGGACGCAGTGCGCGTGGACATTCTCGGCAGCAAACCGAAGTTTGAGGAGCTCACCGACACACCGCAGCTTCTCATCACCACCGTGGATACCGAGGACCGCGACTGGTTTGACCTGGGCGTATTGGTCACCGTACAGGGCCGGAAGATCCCGTTCGACCACATCTTCACCGCCCTCGCCAAGGGCAGCAACCGGATCAAGCTGGTAGACAACAGCTACCTGTCCCTGAACCAGCCCATCTTCGACCAGCTTCGCGAACTCATCGATGAGGCACGGATGCTCAACGAGTGGGAGACCGGGCTGCGGATCAGCCGCTATCAGGCGGGTCTGTGGGCTGAATTCGAGGACCTTGCTGAGGAAACGGAACAGGCACAGTCATGGCGTGCAGCCGTCAATGGCCTACTCGAGTTGACCGAGGTTGAGCAGACACCACTACCGGAGGGGCTTCACGCAACCTTGCGCCCCTATCAGGTGGACGGCTTCAACTGGCTCGCGTTCCTGTGGTCGCACGGCCTGGGCGGTGTGTTGGCAGATGACATGGGTCTCGGCAAGACCCTCCAGACGCTGGCGTTGCTGGTCCACGCGAAGGATCAGGGCGAGAAACGGCCCTTCCTCGTGGTGGCGCCCACCTCGGTGGTGCCGAACTGGATTGCTGAGGCGCAGCGCTTCGCGCCCGGTCTTGCTGTGCGGGGTATCGGTGACACGCAGGCCAAGAGCGGAACGCCGGTGTCCGAGCAGGTGGAGGGCGCCGACGTCGTTATCACGTCCTATGCACTCTTCCGGCTGGACAATGACGCGTACGGGAAGCAGGAGTGGGCAGGTCTCATCCTGGACGAGGCGCAGTTCGTGAAGAATCATGCGGCGAAGGTGCACCGGTGCGCCAAGGAACTTCGCGCACCCTTCAAGCTGGCCATCACCGGCACTCCCATGGAGAACAACCTGATGGAGCTGTGGGCGATGTTCAATATCACCGCTCCGGGGTTGTTCCCGTCCTCGCGTGCTTTCACGGAGGAGTACCGGACCCCCATCGAGAAGCAGGGCAGTACGGAGCGGCTGCAGCGGCTGCGGCGCCGGATCCGGCCGCTGATGATGCGGCGAACCAAGGAGGCCGTCGCGTCAGACCTCCCGCCCAAACAGGAGCAGGTGCTCGCGGTGGAACTGCACCCGCGGCACCGCAAGATCTACCAGACGCACCTCCAGCGGGAACGGCAGAAGCTGCTCGGCCTGATCGAGGACCTGGACCGGAACCGGATGATCGTGTTCCGTTCACTGACCCTGTTGCGGATGCTCAGCCTCGATGCGTCTCTGGTTGAGCCGGAGTATGAGGGTGTGCCGTCAGCAAAGCTGGACGTCTTGTTTGAACAGTTGGAGGACGTTCTCGCAGAGGGACACCGCGCTCTGGTATTCAGCCAGTTCACGTCCTACCTCAAGCTGGCGGCAGCGCGCCTGGAAGCCCAGGGCGTCGAGTTCGCCTATCTGGACGGCTCCACCCGGAAGCGCGGAGACGTCATCGACTCCTTCAAGAACGGCACCGCACCGGTGTTCCTGATCAGCCTCAAGGCAGGCGGCTTCGGGCTGAACCTGACCGAAGCTGACTACTGCTTCCTGCTGGATCCGTGGTGGAACCCGGCCAGCGAAGCGCAGGCGGTGGACCGGACGCACCGCATCGGCCAGACGAAGAACGTCATGGTCTACCGGATGGTCTCAACGGACACCATCGAGGAGAAGGTCATGAAGCTGAAGGAGCAGAAGGCCAAGCTGTTCAGCTCAGTCATGGATGATGACGCCGTCTTCAGTTCAGCGCTGACGGCGGATGACATCAGGGAACTGTTGGCCGGGTAAGCGCTGGAGGTCAGGAGTGCAGGGTAGCAGCGAGATACGAGGCGGTCCGGCTGTCCTGTGATGCCGACACCGCAGCGGGAGTGCCGACGGCAGTGATCTTTCCGCCGCCGTCGCCACCGGCGGGTCCAAGATCGATGACCCAGTCAGCGGAGGCGACAACATCCATGGTGTGCTCGACCAAAATCACTGTGTTGCCGGCGTCGACCAGCCCGTGCAGTTGCGTCATCAGCAGACGGACATCTGCGGGATGCAATCCGGTGGTGGGCTCATCCAGCAGGTACAGCGTGTGACCGCGCTGGGCACGCTGCATTTCCGTGGCCAGCTTGATGCGCTGGGCCTCTCCGCCGGACAGCTCGGTGGCGGGTTGACCCAGCCTAAGGTAGCCCAATCCCACTTCCAGCAAGGTTCGAAGGCTCCGGGCCGCTGAGGGTACGTCGGCCAGGAATTCAGCGGCAGCGGTAACCGTCATTCCCAGCACCTCGGCGACGTTCCGGCCGCGGTAGGTGACCTCAAGAGTTTCGGGATTGAACCGGGAACCATCGCACTCTGGGCACGGCCCGTAACTGCCGGGCAGGAACAACAGCTCCACGGCCACGAACCCTTCGCCCTGGCAGACCTCGCACCGGCCGCCTGCCACATTGAAGGAGAAGCGTCCGGCGCCGTAGCCACGGGATCGGGCCTCGTCGGTGGCGGCGAATTCCTTCCGCACGGCGTCAAAGAGCCCGGTGTAGGTTGCGAGGTTGGAGCGCGGAGTCCGGCCGATCGGCTTCTGATCAACCGTCACGAGCCGGTCGAGGTGGTTCCGTCCGGACGGCGAGTCGACTGTCAGCGACCCTGTGCGGGCGGCAGCAGGGCCATTTTCGCCCGTGTCCGACGATTCCGTTGTCCCACCGTGCGGATCTGCACCGTGCGGAATTTCACCGTGTGGAATTTCACCGTGTGGACGCAGCCGTTCCTTGACGAGCTCGGCGAGGACCTGACTGACCAGGGTCGATTTGCCGGAGCCGGAAACACCGGTGACCGCAGTAAGTACTCCGAGTGGGAAGTCCACGTCGAGGTTGCGCAGGTTGTGCCGGGTGATGTTCCTCAGCCCGAGCCAACCTGTTGCCTCCCTGCTTGCACCTTGGCCAGCGGTTGCGCCGTCGTGATCGTGACCGGCTGAAGCGACGTCGCCCGTCCCGTCAGGGTGCCCACGGAAGAGGAACGGCCTGGTTACAGACGCTGCAACGTCTCGAAGCCCGTCGACCGGCCCGCTGTAGAGCACTTCACCGCCGCCCTCGCCGGCGTTGGGTCCGACATCCACAACCCAGTCAGCACGGCGCACCACGTCCATATTGTGCTCCACGACGAAGACTGAGTTGCCGGAAACCCTGAGCTGGTCCAGCACGGCCAGCAGGGGTTCGGCGTCCGCTGGGTGTAGCCCGGCCGACGGCTCGTCGAGCACGTAGATCACACCGAACAGTCCGGACCGGAGTTGGGTGGCGATCCGGAGTCTCTGCATTTCCCCCGGAGAAAGCGTCGGAGTGGATCGACCGAGCGCAAGATAACCCAGACCCAAATCCAGAAGGACGGTGATCCGTTGCAGCAGATCCTGGGTGAGTGCGACGGCCACCTCGTTGGTTTCGCCTGAGGACCGCCTGCGCGAGGCCGTTCCCGCCGAGGTCAGCTCGGTGGTGGGACGGATGATGCCGGCCAGTTCGCTCAACGGAACCGCGTTGAGCTCGGCGATGGTCTTCCCGGCGAACGTCACGGCGAGGGCATCGGGCCTGAGGCCGCTGCCTCCGCAACGCGTGCACGGTCCGGTGTGCATGAACTGCAGAACACGGTTACGCATGGTGGTGCTCTGCGAATCGGCCAGAGTGTGCAGGACGTAGCTGCGGGCGCTCCAGAACTTTCCCTTGTACGGCTTTGCTACGCGGTCCCGCTCCGGGGTCACTTCGACCACGGGCTGCTCTTCCGTGAAAAGGATCCAGTCGCGGTCCTTTTTCGGCAGCTTCTGCCAGGAAGTTTCGACGTCGTAGCCGAGGTGGGTGAGGATGTCACGCAGATTCTTGCCCTGCCAGGCGCCCGGCCAGGCAGCGATGGCTCCGTCACGGATGCTGAGCGAGGGATCCGGCACCAGCGAATCCTCGCTGACGGTGTGCGCTATGCCGAGGCCATGACATTCCGGGCAGGCTCCGGCAGCGGTGTTCGGAGAAAACGCATCCGAATCAAGTTGCTCCGCGCCGGCAGGGTAACTGCCTGCCCGTGAGAAAAGCATGCGTACAGAGTTGGACAGGGTCGTTACTGTGCCAACGGAGGACCGGCTGCTCTGGGCGCCCCGGCGCTGTTGAAGTGCAACCGCGGGAGGCAGCCCGGTGATCTGTTCCACTTTGGGGTTGTGGCCCTGCTGAATGAGCCGGCGGGCATACGGCGCCACGGACTCGAAATAACGTCTCTGGGCTTCGGCGTATATAGTACCGAAGGCCAGGGAAGACTTGCCTGAGCCGGACACCCCGGTGAAAGCAACGATCGCATCGCGGGGAACGTCCACGTTCACGGCGCGCAGATTGTTTTCGCGGGCGCCGCGCACCCGGACAAAGCCATCCGTGGGACGGGTAGGGTCCGGCGTCAGTAGCATCTGGTCGGGAAGTTTGGAGGCGTGCTGTTCACTTTGCATTGATTCGACACTATCGCTGGATCGTGGGAACAAAGGCACGCACATATGTGTTGCAAGATTGCTGTAGTAACAACCGCTAACGCCAGAGAGAAGAACATCCAAAGTGGCAACCGATTACGACGAAGTCCGTTCCGACGTCAAGGAATCTCAGGACCGGTCGCTGGAGGCACTGCAAGCCGCCAACGCCCCCGATGCGAAGAGAGTCGTAACTGAGCTGGACGAGTCCGATTCCCTTGATGAAGGACATACGCCCGGCGGGGAAATCGTCTCCGAAGAGCTGATCGTTCAGGTGGTCCCTCAGGGTGAGGACGAGTTCACGTGCTACTCCTGTTTCTTGGTCCGGCACCGGTCTCAGAAAGCACGGGAAAGCAACGGGCACACCTACTGCGTCGAGTGTGAAGGCTAGGAGCGAACCTTCAGGCCGAAAGGCGCGGCTTCGCTACGGCATGGGTGGATTGCTCCCTGGCAGCGTGACCGTGGGCAGACTGCTCCCTGCGGGTGTGGTCCATCACGGGACCGGTACCGGCGATTTCACGGATGACGTCGATGCCCTCGATGGCAGCCTGTTTGGTGGGGAAGTACGCGGAGACAGCAACCAGGGTGCCGTCACCGGCCATGAGTTTGAGCCGGTACCCATGATCATGGGCGTCAACCAGCTTGAAATATCCAGACACGCTCTTACCTCCTCGTAAGTACGCCTCAACGTTCCCATGATAGTAAGTTCGCTGACGATCCCGTTAGTCATCGCTGGTCACAATTCGGCGTCGAGCACTCAAGAGTTCAAGTTCCGGCCGCGCAGCGACAAACCGCTCAACCTCATCCAGCACCTCGACAACGTGCCTACGATCCCCCGAAACCAGACCCACGCCAACGGTTGCGCGGCGGTGGAGATCCTGCGTACCGACTTCGGCAGCTGACAGCTCGAAACGTCGCCGCACCTCCGCCACCAGCGGCCGAACCAGCGAACGCTTCGCCTTCAGTGAGTGCACGTCCCCCAGCAGGAGGTCGAACTCGATGAACCCCACCCACATATTCGTTCACCTGCCGCGCGCGGCGAGCCTTGCCACCAACGACGACGGCGCATTCCTCGCAACGAACGCAAGCACCTTATAGCGAAGGCTGGGAATCGACACCGCCTTGCCGGCGGAAAGATCCTTCAGGGCAGCGCCCACGACGCCCTGAGCATCCAACCACATCCAGCGTGGAACGGAGCCCTTGTCCATGCCCATACGCTGGTGGAATTCAGTGTGGACGAAGCCGGGACACAACGCCATTACGGTTACTCCCCGGGACTTGTAGGCGAAGTTGGCCCAGGTGCTGAAGTTGATCATTGCTGCCTTCAGCGCGCCGTAGGTCCCGCGCGGAGTGAACCCGGCAACGCTGGCCACGTTCACTATCTGCCCGGAACCGCGTGCGAGCATGCCCTGCAGCGCGGCATGGCTGAGCGCAAGGGGAACGGTGAGATGAATCGCCGCGTGGTTCAGTTCGTCCTCAAGCGGATTCGCCTCGAAGGATTTGGGCAGGCCATAGCCCGCGTTGTTGACCAGGGTTGACACCGGCTCCGTGCTGTCCCGCAGCCTGTCGAGGACACGGCGGACGCCGTCGTCGTCGTGCAGGTCCGCAGCCAGCACCTCCACCGCCACGCTGAAGCGGGAGCGAAGTGCAGCCGCTTTTTTCTCCAGCCTGGCCGAGTCCCGGGCGACCAGGACAAGGCCCTTTCCCTGCCGGGCAAGTTGCTCCGCGAACTCCGCCCCAAGGCCTGCAGTTGCGCCGGTAATCATTGCCCAGTTGGCCATGTTTTCCCTTATCAGGTGGGTATTTCAGCAGTAAAATGAGAGTGCTGGTTGGGCGCGGTTTGCGCTCCTCCAACGGCGGTGCAGGCGATGCGCCTCTCCTGACGTTTTCGCGGCACCGCGAAGAGTCATATTCACACATGAGGAGGGGAGATGACTACCGCATCACACCATGCGCATGATTTCCATGTGACGCGCGATCACGTTCGCAGCGCCTCGATGGGGATGGGAGTAGTTTTCCTGCTGGTGGGGATTCTCGGATTCATCCCGGGCATCACCACACAATACGGTTCCATGGCCTTTGCATCCGGTTCCGAGGCAATGCTCCTGGGCGCGTTCCAGGTGTCGGTGCTCCTCAACCTGCTGTATCTAGCCATGGGAGCCGCCGGAGTCTGGATGAGCCGCGGAGTTCTTTCAGCTCGAAACTTCCTGCTCGGAAGCGGCGCGGTCCTGCTGGTCATGTGGCTCTACGGACTGATTGTCGGCACCTCTGCCGCCAACATTCTGTCGACCAACGCATCCACCAACTGGCTCAACCTGATCCTCGGCGTCGTCGCCGTTGGACTGGGCGCTGCCTATGCCATGCGGCACCGTGGGAGCCGTGCCCTCTAGCGATCTTTGTCCCCGAAGCACGTCCCGCCCGGAAACCCGGCGGGACGTACTTTTGAACGACTGGAATGTTTATCAAATCGGTATACGGCGAAGCCTTTCAGACCTAGACTGACGGCGAGGCCACCTTCTGACAGACGGGGTCAGTTGCGGCCTTCGAAAGGGACGTTCGAAGACGAACTCCCATCACATCGGAAGGATCACCATGTCAGGAAACAGGGCTGTGGCCTACAAGGGCCCCGGCAAGGTCGAAGTCATTGATACCCCCTACCCCACGTTCGATCTCAAGGACGCACCGGGGATCAACCCGGCCAATATCGGCCGCAAGGTGGACCACGGAGTCATCCTCAAGACGGTCGCCACAAATATCTGCGGATCAGACCAACACATGGTCCGCGGACGAACCACCGCCCCCACGGACCTGGTGCTGGGGCATGAGATCACCGGTGAAGTGATCGAGGTGGGAAGCGGTGTGGAGTTCATCAAGAAGGGCGACATCTGCTCGGTCCCGTTCAACATCTCCTGCGGTCGATGCCGAAACTGCAAGGAACGGAAGACCGGCATCTGCCTCAACGTCAACCCCGACCGTCCGGGCAGCGCCTATGGCTACGTGGACATGGGCGGCTGGGTCGGCGGCCAGGCAGAGTACGTCCTTGTTCCGTACGCGGACTGGAACCTGCTGAAGTTCCCGGACCGGGACCAGGCGCTGGAAAAGATTCTTGACCTGACCATGCTCTCCGATATCTTCCCCACCGGGTTCCACGGCGCCTACACAGCCGGCGTTACCGTCGGGAACACTGTCTACATCGCAGGCGCCGGACCCGTAGGCCTCGCCGCAGCGGTGTCTGCGCAACTGCTGGGTGCCGCCGTCGTTATTGTTGGCGATCTCAACGAGGAGCGGTTGGCGCAGGCCCGTAGCTTCGGGTGCGAGACCGTCGATGTCTCCAAGGGGCACCCGAAGGACCAGATCGAGCAGATCCTCGGTGTGCCGGAGGTTGATTGCGGTGTTGATGCGGTCGGCTTCGAGGCGCGCGGCCATGGCAGCGACTCCTCTCATGAGGCGCCGGCTACCGTCCTGAACTCGCTGATGGACATCACGGCGGCCGGTGGCGCGCTTGGCATTCCCGGACTCTATGTCACCGGCGATCCGGGCGGTATCGACGAGGCGGCCAAGGTTGGTTCGCTGTCGATTTCCCTCGGTACCGGGTGGGCGAAGTCGCTGTCCTTCACCACCGGTCAGTGCCCGGTCATGAGGTACAACCGCGGTCTGATGATGTCGATCCTGCATGACAAGGTGCAGATCGCGAAGGCAGTGAACGCCAAGGCGATTCCCCTTGAGGATGCGCCGCGCGGATACGAGGAGTTCGACAAGGGTGCGGCCACCAAGTATGTGCTGAACCCGAACGGCTACATCGCCGCCTGACCCCTCGTTGAGTTGGCAGGACACGCCCCTTATGAGCACTCAGAAGGGGTGTGTCCTGCCAACTCACGGGTCTATCTGAAGAGGCCCGGGCCCATGTAGGGCTCCAGCTGCTGCTTCTGCTCGGCCGAGATGCGCAGTAGCGACCCCGATTCGCCGTGTACGAAAGCCAGTGTGGTTTGCGCCAACACGCACACCCGGCGAGTCACCGGATCATGGATGCGGTACGCGATGTCGAGGCTCGCAGCTTTCAGGTCTGCAATCCACACCTCGATTTTCAACGGGACGTTCCGGTAGTCCAGGGTGGCCGTGTACTTGATGCGGTGTTCCACCACCAGCGCCTGGACCCCTGCGGCCACGGAGCTGAAGAGAGGCACCGGCGGGTCCTGGCCCGCGGCACCGGTTCCTCCCGGCGGACCGAACGCCTGGATACGCGCTTCCTCGAGAAGCCGCACCACCTGGACGTTATTGATATGCCCGTAGGCGTCCATGTCTGACCATCTCATAGGGATTTCACAGGTGACTGTCCGGTGCGCGTCCATTCCTATGTTTTACAGTGGTCTGCGGGGTTTCCACTACTGCGCGGTAAGGAACCTCTGCACGTCTTCCGTCAATAACCGCCACGTCTCGATTTGGCAACGATTGCAAAACAGTCTACGGTAGACAGGAACCCGCTTCGGGTAACCACAAAGCAGACGGCGCTCTACGCGTCTGCCACATAATGCCCTGGTGCTGTCCCTCCACCGTACGTTGCTCGTCCGGCAGACACCACAGACAAGACCAATGATCAGTCAAGGGTGAGCAACGTCGCAAAGACGTCCGGGGACGGAACGAGTGCAGGTGGCCTTTTGGAGCATCGTACCCATATGAAGAATCAGAAACTTACTCTTAACGCGCGCCGTGGATTTGCAGCGGCAGCTCTCGTCGGTGTTGGAATCACCGCTTCCGCAGGCGCAGCCAACGCTGCTCCTGCCAGCACTTGGGACGCCCTCGCACAGTGCGAGAGTGGCGGCAACTGGGGCATCAACACCGGCAACGGTTTCTCCGGCGGCCTGCAGTTCACCCCGTCCACCTGGGCCGGCTTCGGCGGCCAGGGTCTCCCCCAGGACGCCAGCCGCGCAGAGCAGATCGCTGTTGCTGAGCGCGTACTCGACGGACAGGGCTGGGGCGCATGGCCCGCATGCTCGGCCAAGCTCGGCCTGACCGCCGGCGCCAACCCGACTCCGATCCCCGCTGCTCCGGCACCCGCCCCTGTGCAGGTGCAGTCGCAGCAGGTTCAGGTTCAGGCACCTGTTGTCCAGGCACCAGTTGCTCAGGCTCCTGTTGTTCAGGCACCAGTTGTTCAGGCGCCTGCGGCTCCTGCCGTTCAGCTGTCCGGTGACACTTACACCATCCAGTCCGGCGACACCCTCAGCACCATTGCTGCCAAGCTGGGCGTCGAAGGTGGATGGCAGGCCCTTTACCAGGCCAACGCCGACACCCTCATCCACGCCGACCTCATCTTCACCGGCGACGTTCTGCAGCTGCCTGCCTAAGGTTTCAGCTACACACGAAAGAGCCCTGCAACGTGTCCGTTGCGGGGCTCTTTCGTGTCCGGAGCTGGAAAACCGCGGTTGTCGCTGCCCGCGCTAGTCCCGCGGCGCCAACCCCGCAGCCCGAAGCGCCTCCGCCATCGCGCTGTTCGCCGGAGCTTGTGCGCCTTTGCCGCCCTGCTTCTGCGCTCCCGCGTTGGAGTTTCCTCCCGGCTTTGAAGCGCCAGGCTTGGAACTGCCCCCTTGCCCACCGGCGGGACGACGACGGCGGTCCCCTCCTCCGCCGCCCCGCGCACCACGGTCAGACCCGCCGCCCCGCGGCACGGCGTCGTCATTGACCCGCAAGCTGAGGGAGATCCGTTTGCGGTCAGGGTCAGCCTCCAACACCCTGACCTTCACTATCTGACCGGACTTCACAACTTCATGGGGATCGCTGACGAAACGGTCAGCCATCGCTGAAACGTGCACCAGCCCATCCTGGTGCACCCCGACGTCCACGAACGCGCCAAAAGCCGCAACATTCGTGACCACCCCGTCGATGATCATTCCCGGGCGCAGATCTGAAATCTTCTCGACATCAGCAAAGGAGGCCGTGACAAACGCGGGCCGCGGATCCCGCCCCGGTTTCTCGAGCTCAGTGAGGATATCCTGCAGCGTGGGCAGCCCGATCGAATCGTCAACATACTCTGCGAGGTTCAGTGACCGGAGTGAGCCACTGGCATCGTTCACCATTCGCCGCGCCACAGAATAAGCCTCCGGGTGCACGCTGGAGGCGTCCAGAGGCTCAGGTCCGCCGGCAATGCGAAGGAAGCCCGCACACTGCTCGAACGCCTTGGCGCCAAGCCTGGGAACCTTCAGCAGGTCGCTTCGGCGTGCAAAGGGGCCGTTCGCATCACGGTGCGCAACGATATTCCCGCTCAACAGGGACCCCACGCCGGCCACCCGGGTCAGAAGCGACGGCGATGCGGTATTCACGTCCACCCCCACGGCGTTCACGCAGTCTTCAATCACGGCATCAAGCGAGCGCTCCAGCTTGGCAGGACTCACGTCATGCTGGTACTGGCCTACGCCGATCGACTTCGGGTCAATCTTCACCAACTCGGCCAGCGGATCCTGTAGCCGCCGGGCAATCGACACAGCACCACGCAGCGACACATCCAGCTCAGGCAGCTCTGCCGATGCCAACGCTGACGCTGAATACACCGACGCGCCTGCCTCGGACACAACCAGTTTCTGCAGGGTACGCCCGGACATAAGCGAGATCAGTTCGGACGCAAGCTTGTCCGTCTCCCGCGACGCCGTGCCATTGCCGATGGCGATGAGCTCGACGTTGTGGGTGGTTACCATCCGCGAGAGCACAGTCAATGCGTCATCCCACTTCTTCGCGGGGGCGTGCGGATAAATTGTCGCTGTTTCGAGGACCTTGCCCGTCCCGTCGACGACAGCGACCTTCACACCGGTCCGAAGGCCGGGGTCCAGCCCGATGGTGGTACGTCCACCCGCGGGCGCCGCGAGCAGCACATCGCGCAGGTTCGCAGCGAAGACCCGCACCGCTTCCGTCTCCGCCTCCACAAACAGCCGCACCCGGAGGTCGATCGAGAGCTTGGCGAGCAACCGACGCCAGGCCTGCTGGACCGTCGCCATGAGCCACGCATCCGCCGGCCGGCCCTGATCCGCAACGCCCAGGAAAGCGGCCACGGAGTTCTCGAAACGGCGCTTGGCACGCAACGCAGCTTCAGCGTCGGTGGAGTCAGCCTCGGTGAGCGTCAGCTGCAGCACGCCTTCCTTCTCGCCGCGCAGCAGTGCCAGGACCCGGTGCGACGGCATGGCGGACGGCGCCTGCACAAAGTCAAAGTAGTCGGAGAACTTCTGGCCCTCGGCTTCCTTGCCGGAAACCACCTGCGAGCGCAGCCGGCCCTGCTTCCACAGCCGTTCACGCAGGTCAGCAAGCAGGTCGGCGTCCTGCCCGGCACGCTCCACGAGCAGCGCCCGGGCACCGGCCAGCGCGTCATCCGCCGTGGGAACGCTCCCGTTCAGGAAGCGGCCTGCTTCAGCAACGGGATCGAGCGATGGGTTGGCGAGAAGTGAGTCCGCGAGCGGCTCCAGTCCGGCTTCCCGTGCAATCTGAGCTTTGGTGCGCCGCTTGGTCTTGAAAGGCAGGTAGATGTCCTCCAACCGCGCCTTGGTGGTAGCACCGACGACGGCGGCACGAAGCTCAGCGGTCAGCTTGCCCTGCGCTTCGATCGCCTCAAGCACGGCCGCGCGCCGCTCCTCGAGTTCGCGCAGGTAACGCAGCCGCTCCTCCAGCTCACGCAACTGGGCATCGTCGAGGGTTCCGGTGACTTCCTTGCGGTAGCGCGCAATGAAGGGAACGGTTGATCCGCCGTCCAGCAGGTCCACCGCGGCCTTGATCTGCCATTGCTGGACGCCGAGTTCCTCGGCGAGTTGCTTGAAGATGGACGGAGGAGTGGTAACTGGTGCGCTCACGCCTGCCATTGTGGCATTGACGCGGTCAGCAATCTAAAAGGCTGCCCCGCTGTGGAGGGAAGGTTAGGCGCAGCTCTCGCGGTTCAGCTCGATCGCAAGCGGGTGGGTACCCGTGAATTCCTGTCCACCGGCAGAGTACGCAACGGAAACGCCCTGGGACGTGCCTCCGTCAACACCGTCAGCGATCGAGACCGCCACCACCAGATTCACGTACTCATGGGTGGTGATGTTGTAGCCCTCCGCTGGCACCGGCTCAACCGGACCGGCCGGCTCAGCCGTCTCGGAAGGAGCTGCAGGCGCCGGTTCCGCGCTGTGCGTGCCGTGAGCGCCGCCGTCGTCCTCGCCGTGTGCCTTGTGGTGACCCTCCCGGTTGGCCGTGGACACCTCAGCGCTCACGAGGGTGAGCCCTTCGGGGTTCTGCAGGGTGACGTCGTCGAGAGTGAAGGTTTCAAGCGCCTCGTTGTGCACCAGGACCGTGAATTCCTGGTAACCGATGTCAGGCTGAGTGGCGCAGAGCGTGGCGCCGTTCTCGGCGAGGTTCAGGGGGTCATCACCGAAGTCCGCCGCCGTCTGCTGGACCGCGCTGACGTTCTCCTGCGAGCGCGGAGAGTTCACGTCGAGCGGGTTCTCCTCGACAGCCATGCATCCGCTGGTGAAGAGCGCAGCGAGCAGGGCGCCGCCAACCAGTGCTGCCGATCGAACCGCCATGTCCACCATCCCTCAAAGAAGTCTCTACCTGTGTTCGGCAACACAGCGACTTTGGATGGGTCCTACTCGTACAGAACGTACTCCGGCTGCGGTGTAAGCGCCAGGACCTCGGCCGGCGTCATCAGCGGACCCAGCACCACGTCCTCCTCGAAGAACAACTTGAACCCTGGGTGGACAGTCGGAGGCAAGTCTTTCATCAGCAGGTTGTAGGTTTCGATTTTCATCGTCGCGGACCCGATTCCGTCCACGCTCCGGATAACTTCCACCCCTGCGTATTCCTGTATCGCCGCCACATTACTGACGACGCCGGGAGCCACCTGATGGAACACGAGCGGCTTCTGCGGAAGGTTATTCTCGGTCACCAGACCATCGAGGTACGCAGCAATCTCGTTGATTTCCTCACCCGTGGTGTGCCCGTAGGAACGCCCGGGAAGCTGCTCCGCCGTAATGTCCCACTCGGGATCAAGCGCCACACCGACATCCGGCTCCACCAGCCACTTCTCAAGCGCACGGACTTCCTCAGCCATGCTCGCCCGGCCGGGCTGGACATTCAGGATCAGCATCCCGTCATGCCTGCGGGCGGCCTCGAGATACCCGCTGATGATCTCATCGGACGCGCGGGTCCGGTAGGCGCCGTCGGCACCCGGATCAGCCTGCACGACGACGGCAATCAGCTCCAGCACCGGCATCACCTTGCGCTCGCCGGCCAACTCCTTCCCGAGTGCCTCGATCTCATCCACCCGCTCATCGATTGCACCGATGCCGAGCCTGCCCAGTGCGGCTGAGTAGGGATGCCCGCTGAACCCGACAAGGCGGTAGTCCGGAAACAATTCCACCCCGCCGCGGGGAAGCTCGAAACGCTCCGGGGTGGGTTCGGCAGAGGGCGTGGGTTCGGCGGAGGGCGTGGGTGTTGCAGGTGGCGTCGGCGAGGGCCCCTGAGCCGGCGTCCCTGAAGCGGTCGGCGTGGCTGCGGAAGACGAGGCAGATGTTTCAGGAGACTCTGAAGCGGTGTTCGGAGGTGCCGCACTGCACCCGGCCAGTAGCACCGCCGATACCGCCCACACCGAGCCATGGCGGAGCATACGGCCAGCTTGCTCATGGCCGCGTGTGCGTCGTCGTTGTACGTTCCGGTGCAGTGCCATAGCAACACGCTACGCCACGGGCAGCGGGCGTCTCAGAGGCACAGCGCAGAGGCGGCAGACTTCCCGGCCGCCTGCTTCGTATTGTGTTCAGTTACTCGGTCGCCTAACAATGAACTATGACAGTCCTGATGAGGTCCCTCGAAACCGCCGTACCGACCACCGTCATGGTGCAGTCCCAGGTACGGGATGTCTTTGCAGCACAGCCGGGGCTGAACAGGTTGGGGCAGCGGCTGGTGACTGCTGCGTTCGATTCCTCCGGCATCGATACGCGTTACACGGCTGTGGAGGAACTCACGCTCGAACGCCACAACGAGACCCCGGTGTTTTTCGACTCGGACACCATGACCATCCTCAGCCCGGGCACCAAGGCCCGGAACGAGGTCTACGCCGAAGCCGGCACCAAGCTGTTCGTCGAAGCTGCACAGAAAGCGCTGGATGCAGCAGAGGGAGTTGAAGCTGAGGACATCACCCACGTGGTGACAGTTTCCTGCACCGGGTTCTTCAACCCCGGCCCGGACTACAAAATCGTCCGCGCACTGGGGCTGAACCCGTCAGCACAGCGCTACCACCTCGGCTTCATGGGGTGCTACGCGGCGTTCCCGGCGCTGCGCGCGGCGAAATCTTTCTGCGACGCCGATCCCAACGCGGTGGTCCTCGTGGTCAGCGGCGAGCTGTGCTCGTTGCACGTGCGGTCCTCCAACAACCCGGACACGATTGTGGGGACGTCCCTCTTTGCCGACGGCGCAGCGGCCGCGGTCATTACCGCTCGGACTGACCTGGCGCCGCCGTCGGGGCCAGCCCTGTCCCTCGACTTCTTCGAAACCACCCTGACCCCGGTCGGCGAGGAATCGATGGCCTGGAACATCGGCGACGAGGGTTTCGAGATGGTCCTCGGAACCTACGTGCCGCACATCATCGACGAGCACATCGTCGGCGCCCTCGCTCCCTTACTGGAACGCGATGAGTCCCTGATCGGTGTCGAGTACCGGGACATCGAGCACTGGGCCATCCACCCGGGCGGCCGCAGCATTCTGGACAAGGTGCAGGCCAAGCTTAAGCTCAGCGATGACCAGCTGGTCCCCGCCCGGGAAACGCTGCGGGACTACGGGAACATGAGTAGCGCCACCGTGATGTTTGTCCTCAAGCACATCCTCGATCAGCCCGGCTCGGACTCCGATGAGCGCATCTGCTCCATGGCGTTCGGTCCGGGGCTCACAGTGGAGACCGCCCTCCTGACCAAGACATCCGCCTGAATGGCCTTCCTCGCCTCCCGGAACCTCACGGCAATCGAGGAGATGGACAAGCCGGACTGCGATCCCGCCAAGCTCGACCGCACCTATGCCCAGTTCCCGCTCGTCAACCGCTCGGTCGCCGGCTGGCACCGCACCTGGGCACACTACATCCGGCCGGTCCTGTCGACGGCGCGTACCAATACGCTGCTCGACGTCGGCTCAGGCGGCGGCGACGTACCCCGTGCGCTTGCCCGCTGGGCTGCCCGCGACGGCTTCAGGCTGGAGATCACCGCGATTGACCCCGACGAACGCGCGAATGCGTTCGCCAGCAGCCGACCAAGGACGCCGGGGCTCAGGTACCGCCGTGCGTTCAGTTCGGAACTGGTCGCCGAAGGTGCCCAGTTCGACGTCGTCACTTCCAACCATGTGCTCCACCACCTCTCGCCGGACGAGCTGAGCGGACTGCTCAGCGACTCGGAGAAGCTGGGCACGCGGCTCGCCCTGCACAGCGACCTGTCGCGGACCCGCGTGGGGTTTGCACTGTTCTCCGTGGCCACTCTGCCGTTGCCCGGTTCCTACATCCGCGAGGACGGGCTGACGTCGATCCGGCGAAGCTATCTGGCGGACGAACTGCGCGCCGTCGTCCCTCCAGGTTGGCGCGTGGAGCGGCAGGTGCCATTCCGGAATCTGCTGGTGCGCCGTGCCTGATGTCCTGATAGTCGGCGGTGGGCCGGTAGGGCTGTACGCCGCGATCCTGCTGGCGCAGTCAGGTGTAGAGGTTCAGGTCCTGGAGCGCCGCACCGAGCGCAGTTCGCACTCCCGGGCGATCGGCATCCACCCACCGGCGCTTGCCGCACTGGAACAGGCTGGAGTAGCGGAGAACCTGGTTGCCGCGGGCGTTCAGATTCCCGGCGGTGTTGCGCGGAGCCGCGGTCGGACGGTCGCTGAACTGTCCTTCTCGTCCCTTCCCGGCAGACACCGTTACGTGCTTGCAATCCCCCAGGAGCAGACGGAGCGCATCCTTTCGGAGCGGCTCGCTGAGCTGGCACCTGACGCGCTGCGCAGGGGCGAAACCGTCGAGGCCGTTCACGAGGTCGGGAGTGAGGTTCTGACCATTACTGACAACGGCACCCACCGGTCCGCGTTGCTCATCGGGGCCGACGGGGCCAGAAGCACCGTACGCGATGCGGCGGGCATCGGCGCGAGCATCCGGCCGTATCCCGACGCCTACGTCATGGGCGATTTCCCTGACACCACCGGTGACGGAAGCACCGCTGCCCTGTACCTGGAGCCGGCCGGAATTGTTGAGTCTTTCCCGTTGCCCGGCTCGGTCCGGCGCTGGGTGGTGCGGATGCCGTCGCTTGTGAAAGACCCCACGGCCGAGGCAGTCGCGGAGCTGGTGGCGAGCCGCACCGGTGTGGGCGTCGATACCCGGAACAACACGATGTTGAGCTCCTTTGCGGTACGGCGGCGCATAGCGGAACGGTTTGTGCAGGGGCGTATTGCGTTGATCGGCGATGCCGCGCATGAGGTGTCCCCCATTGGCGGGCAGGGCATGAACCTGGGGTGGCTCGATGCCGTGCAGCTCGTGCCGCTGGTCATCACTTCGCTGGCGGGCACCGACGTCGGGCTTGGACTTCGGCGCTTCAACGAGGAGCGGCGCCGGGCAGCCCTGGCAGCCTCGCGTCAGGCGCACATCAACATGATCCTTGGGCGTCCACTGCCGCCGGGCATGCTGGAACTGCGTAATCGGGTGATGGGCAGGATGGCCGGAGTACCCAGGGTGCACGATGCCGTAGCACGCACTTTCACAATGCACTGAGGCTCACGCTCCAAGAAGCGGGCCGGCGAATCAGGCCTTTCCGAGCTGGGCTTCCGGACGCAGTAAGGCGGGCACGACGCCGGACACTGCAGTTTCTGCCAGCGCCTCACCCAGAGCCGGTGCCTGTTTGAAGAGATTATGGCCGGCGATGGCGCTGATTTTCCCGGTGGACCAGATCCCTACGCCGTCCTCGCCCCAGGGCAGACGGGTCACCCAGCAGTGCACGTAGCCGGACGGCTCCGGGTCCAGGCCCGGCAGAGCGTGGCGGACGTAGGCCGCCGCCCGGGCAGCAAGGGATTCGAGTGCCGGAGGATCCGCGAGGCTTCCGTCCTGCCGTACCCCGGTCGTTTCGCTGAGGCCTACCGAGTAGGAACGGTTATCGGCTGAAGGGGCCGCGTAGACTCCGGTTTCTCCGAAAGTTCCGCTGCCGTCCTGGAAGGTGGGTAGCGGAGTATCCACGTCCTGGCGCACGGGGAACGTCACGCGGGCATGGGCAGCGAGTTCAACGGGGATCTCGAGCCCCGCATTCCGTGCCAGTGGAGCCGTGCCGCGGCCCGCGGAGAGGACAGCATGGTCAAAACGGTCCACCCCGGTTCCGGTACGGATCTCGACATCGCCCTCACTGGTGTGCTGGACCGTCAGCACGTGATCCGCCACCAAAGCTTCTGTAAGGCTTTCGGTCAGCGCACGGAAGGCGGCGAGCGTGCGGATAGCGCCGCCGTCCACATCGAGCATGGCCTTACCCTCGAAATCAGCGAGGATCGGCAAAGCGGATGCGAGTTGGCCCTGGGCCAGGAGCGCCACGCGGATATGTGGAAGGTCGCTGAGGATGCGCAGCTTGTCCTCGACGCTGTCGCCGATCGCCACCGCTCCGGCGTCGGACACCAGTTCCACACCGAACTCGGCCTCCCACTGCCGCCAGAGAGTGCGGCTGGAGCTGACGAATCCGGCCAGCCGGACGTCGTCGTGGGCGTGCCGGAAGATTCGCCCGTCACCGGCGGACTGTCCGCCGCCGGGCGTTCCGGACTCGTAGATAGTGACGTCCGCGCCCGTTTTCCGAAGTGCGTGCGCCGTAGCCAGTCCGACGATTCCTGCTCCCACCACTGCTATCCGAGTCATGGGTCCAGCAAAACACGCTTACGCGTGCCGGCGCAGCCCCGCGGGTGAGAATCCCGGCTCCGACTATCCCACTGAACCGGCGCGTTCAGTGGGAAGAAGACGCTCGTTCCCACCGAACCCGCATGTTCAGCGGGAAGGGCGGCGGGAGGATCAGCAGCGCGGGTTAGGAACTAGCGGCCCTGCACCTGAGCCAGAAGCTGCTCGAACGGAAGGGAGGCCTGCGCGCTGTTGGGGCGGCGCGCCGTCGTCGTTCCCGCAATCATGCCCGCGAGTTCGCCGGCCGCGCGGGTGACGCGCTGGTCCAGTGCCGGTGCGCCGTCGGATCCGGTTCCCCAGTCCTCGGGACCGGCGTAGACCCCGGTCGAGACAACGCGGGCCCGGAGATACGTGAAGAGCGGGCGCATGGCGTGGTCAAGCATGAGGGAGTGCCGGACGCTGCCGCCGGTTGCGGCGATGAGCACGGGCATCGAGTCCAGTGCGGTGTTGTCGAGGACATCGAAGAACGATTTCAGCAGGCCGCTGTAGGAGCCGGAGAAGACCGGGCTGACAACAATGAGCGCATCAGCATCCGCCACGGACTTCAGGGCGTCTGCGAGCGCAGGCGGAGCGAAGCCGGTGACCATGTTGTTCGCGATGTCCACGGCCAGTTCGCGCAGTTCGATGGTGGTGATGTCGGTGTGGATGTCGACGCGCTCGAGCTGGCGACGGGCTGCCTCTCCGAGCTGATCCGCCAGCATCCGGCTTGACGATGGCGTTCCCATGCCGCCTGACACCACTACTACTCGGCGTGTTTCCATGTGCCGGTTCTCCTTCGCTGCGCTTCATGCATTTGCATCTAGTTGAACCAGCGAACAGCCGGAAACATTCCCGCTACTGTTTGTCGAGCGCGCTTTCCTTGTGGGCGGCCTGCTTGCCCGACTTCTCGCTCTCGACGATGTAGTACGGCTCGTCCTTGGAGGCGTTGAACTTCTGGCCGTCGAACGTGAACTCCTTGTCCTTTTTCTCCACGACCGTGCCGTGCGTCTTGCCCTGCGACGTGTTCCAGCTGACCTTGGTTCCCTTGCTGTATGACATTGCTTCAGCGTCTCACCTCGGCGCAGCCGGTGCCACCTATTCCCAGCGCGCTGTAGGCCAGCCGTCCTCCCAGTTCAACGGGACCAGGCCGAGCCGGGATGCGCCGTCGAGTGCTTCATCGTAGTAGTGAAAGGCGAGCAGGTCGCCGGAAACGGACTGGCCACCGGGGCCCACACGCGGTCCGTCACTTGCCAACAGGGGCGTGCCGCCGTCGTCGAGCATGGACACACCGTCGCGGTCCACGTAGGGCCCATCGATCTCCGTGGACCGCCCGACCGCCATGTTGTAGGTGCTCTCGAGGCCTTGGCAGCAGAAGTCCTTCGAGACAAACAGGTAGTAGTAGCCGTCGCGCTCAATCAGGTACGGCGCCTCAATGGCATTCGGCGGAGTTCCCCGGTCGGCGATAGTGACCGGCTCGGCGTCCGAGTCCGCAAGGAGCCCCGACGGCCACTCGAGTTCCACAAGCTGCAGGCCACCCCAAAACGAGCCAAAACTCATCCACGGCGTACCGTCAGCATCCTCCACAATGCCGGGGTCAATGGCGTTGAAATTTTCCCCCGCCGACGCAATGACCTCGCCCTGGTCGACCCACTCATAGGCCGGGTCCTCGGGATCAAGAGTGCTGTTCGTCGCCAACCCGATCAGCGAGTCATTGCTCCCGAACGTGGACGCGGAGTAGTAGAGGTACCAGGTGCCGTTGTGCTCGTAGAGCTCCGGTGCCCACAGATTGTCGACGCCGGGAACCGCCTCGGTGAGCCACTCCGGCTTCTCCTGCCACACCTCGCCGGCATATTCCCAGTGCACGCCGTCGTCCGAGCGGCGGACCTGGATATTGCCGTCGGCCACCTGCCCGTCGCCGGTGGAGTAGACGAACCAGTCATCCCCATCGTGTGAGGGACCGGCTACCAGAGCGGGATCGTGCGTGAAATAGTCCCCGCTCAGCTCCCACTCCCCCGACGAGGACGCCGGCGCGGCACAGCCCGCCACCCCAATAGCGAGTGCAAGGGTGGCGGACCAGGCCGCTGCGCGTCGTTTCACTAGCCGAGGGCGATCGCTGACCAGGAAACCGGAGGCAGCGAGACGGTGAGGACACCGTCGTCGAGCACTGCGCCGGGCAGCTGCTTCAGGCCCACCCGGAACTGGTCCTCACGCGTGTTCTTGGCGTAAACGTCCTCATCATGCAGGGTGAGAGCTTCAGTGACGACTTCGGCGCCGAGATCCTTCACGTCGACCGACACGTCAATGGTCTCGGTCTGACTGCGGTTGACGAGGAACAGCGCCGACTTCCCGCCGTCGACAGTGGCCACAGCATCGACCAGCGGCGCGTCGCCGTAGACCTTCGTGGAGTACGTGCCGGCGTCGATCTGCGGACGCAACACCTCGCCCTTCGCCAGCCGTGAGGTGACGGAGAACGGGAAGAAGGTGGTCTGGCGCCAGGTGTCGCCGCCCGGCTCGGTCATGATCGGTGCAATGACGTTGACCAGCTGGGCGAGCGACGCCGACGCCACCCGATCATGGTTCTTCAGCAGCGTAATCAGCAGGTTGCCGAAAACCACTGCGTCAGCGACGGAGTACGTGTCTTCGAGCTGGCGCGGGGCTACGCGCCATTCGTCGTTGACCTCATCGGATGCCTGGTGCTCCTCGAGATACCAGATGTTCCACTCGTCGAAGGAGAGCTTGATGGTCTTCTTGCTCTTGAGCTTGTGCTTGACGTGGTCTGCCGTGGCCACCACGGTTTCGATGAAGTACTGCATGTCCAGCGAGGAGGCGAGGTAGGAACCGAGGTCCCCGTTGCGCTCCTGGTAGTACGCGTGGCAGGAAATGTAGTCCACGTAGTCATAGCTCTGCTCGAGGACCACGCGCTCCCACTCACCGAAGGTCGGCATTGAGGAACCGGAGGAACCGCACACCACCAGCTCGAGGTCCTTGTCCGCCGTCTTCATGGCGGAGGCGGTGCGGGCGGCGATCTTCCCGTAGTCCTCGGCGGACATGTGCCCAATCTGCCAGGGCCCGTCCATCTCATTGCCCAGGCACCACATGCGGATGTCATAGGGTTCCTTGGCGCCGTTGGCGATGCGCTGGTCACTCAGCGCTGTGCCGGAGGGATGGTTGGCGTATTCGAGGAGGTCGAGCGCCGCTTCGATGCCGCGGGTGCCAAGGTTGACGGCCATCATCAGCTCGGAGCCGGTCAACTTGCACCAGCGCGCAAACTCCTCGAGGCCCACCTGGTTGGTCTCGATGGAATGCCAGGCGAGGTCGCGGCGGACGGGGCGCTGGTCGCGGGGGCCTACGCCGTCTTCCCAGCGGTAGCCGGAGACGAAGTTGCCGCCGGGATAGCGGATGGTCGTGGAGCCGAGTTCGCGGACAAGCTCGACGACGTCCATGCGGAAGCCGTCCTCGTTGGCGGTCGGGTGACCGGGTTCGTAGATGCCGTCATACACGCAGCGGCCGAGGTGCTCAACGAAGGAGCCGAAGATTCTTGGGCTGACGGGCGCGACTACGGCGGAACGGTCAATGCGGATGGTGGTCGGCGCTTCCATGGGAAGCTCGCCGCTTGCCGCGGAGGTCGTGGCCGCCGTCGAATCGGGCGTGGTGGTGGTGGTCACGGATAAGTTTCCTGCCTGTCAGAACGCACGGGTGCTCGTGTTTTTATGAGGATTACAACGTTGAAAATGATCTCACGCAGCATGTGGGTCGTCAACCGCCCGGCGGCGTGGAATTCCACCAACGCGATATTCTGCCGGTGGGACACCGCGATGTGTCCCACCGGCTCCAACTCGACAAAGGACTCTCCACATGGCGGCGACCCTGCATGATGTGGCCCACGTGGCCGGGGTGTCGTTCAAGACGGTGTCCAACGTCATCAACGACCACCCGAACGTTCGCCCCGCAACACGGGAGCGCGTTCAGAAGGCCATCGCCGAGTTGGGTTACCGGCCCAACCTCACGGCGCGCAGTCTTCGATCCGGCCATACCGGTGCCATCACCCTTGCGGTTCCCCAGCTGCGCCTCCCCTACTTCGCTGAATTGGCCGACGCCGTAATCCGCGCCGCCGAAGCCCGCGGTCTGGTGGTGCTCATCGAGCAGACGAGCGGCGAACGCGACCGTGAACTCGAATTCCTCAAAAGCCCCAGGCTGCGCATGTCGGACGGGTTGATCTTCAGCCCTCTCGGTCTCGGTGAAGAGGACGCCGCGCTGGTCACCGCCGAAGTGCCAATGGTGTTGCTCGGCGAACGGATCTTCTCCGGCGGCTGCGACCACGTCACCATGCAGAACGTCGAAGGCGCCCGTGCCGCCACCGAACACCTGCTGGATACCGGGAGGCAGCGCATCGCCGTCGTCGGTGCGCATGAGGGCGAGGTCATCGGCTCGGCAGGGCTTCGCCTCAAGGGCTACCGTGAGGCGCTTGAATCGCGCGGAATAGAGTACGACGACGGCTTGGTCGCCTATGTCGGAACGTGGCACCGCGCGAATGGTGCCGAAGCGATGCATGAGCTGCTTGACCGCGGCGTCGAGTTCGATGCGGTGTTCGGCTTCAACGACACCCTGGCACAGGGCGCAATGCGGGTGCTGCAGGAGGCCGGCCGGCGCATCCCCTCCGACGTGGCCGTGATCGGCTTCGACGACCTCGACGAAACCCGGTACTCCATCCCCACCCTGAGCAGCGTCAACCCCGGACGAGAAGAAATTGCCGAGACCGCGATCAAAGTACTCATGGAGCGCATCAAGAACCCGGCGGGCCCGGCGCCTCGCGAGATCCTGACGCAGTTCGAGGTCATTGCACGCGAATCCACGGCCGCCTGACCTCGGGCCCTGTATTGAGACGCTGTGTTCAGGCCAGGGACCGGATGATCTCCGCTGCCGGCCCCGGCCGTACCGAAGCAAACCCGGTCCCCGCCCACAGGTGCGCCACATCGGCATTCCCCTGCGCCACCGCGACCTTGCGGAGCGGCGCCGTCACGTAGTGCAACTGCGGATACCCGGCAGGCGCGTCCTGATGCTCACGAATGAACCGGTTCGTCAGGCCGCGCGCATACCGTCCGGTGTAGGCGCGGGTAAGTGACGTCCCCGCGAATCGACCCTCGCTCAGCGCTGCCCGGTGCAGCGGATTGGTGCCCGCTTCATCCGAGAGCAGCAGCGCGGTACCCACCTGCACCGCATCGGCGCCCGCTGCACGCAAACGCACGACGTCGGCTGGCCCGGACACTCCCCCGCCCGCAGCCAGCGGCACCTCAGTTCTGGACCGAATAGCGGCAAGCACGTTCTCGAGCGGATCCGAAGCCGGTGCCTTCCCCTGATCGAACGTCCCGCGGTGGCCGCCGGCGTTCGGCCCCTGAACGGCGAGCGCCCGAGCCCCTGCCGTGACCGCATACTCCGCCTCAACGGGGGTTGTCACGGTGACGATCGGAAGAATCCCCGCGTCGGCCATCCTTCCCAGAACCGCGGCGTCCGGGCAGCCGAAGGTGAAGGACACCGCAGCGGGGCGGAAATCCAGAACGAGAGAGAGCTTTGCGTCCCAGCCGTCGTCGTCGTACCGGGGTTCACCTAACTCAGCTCCAAGCGCGGCAGCCTCCGGGCGCAGGGACTCACGGTAGGCACCGAGGAGCGCCACATCCGGCTGGAAGGCATCCGGCACAAACAGGTTCACCCCGACTGGACCACTGCTCAGCGTGGAAACGCTGCGCAGCTGCGTCTCGAGATCCTCCGGCGCACGGTACCCGGCTGCGAGGAAACCCAGACCGCCGGCATTGCTCACCGCAGCGGCAAGCTCCAGCGTGGTAGGCCCGCCGGCCATCGGCGCTCCGATGATGGGCCTGTCCAGTTCGCGCAGATCAAACACGGCGGGGCCTCCCAGAGTCAGCGGACTTCGCCTCCCAATTTACAGGTGTGTGGGAGCGAAGAGCCTCAGCAGCGTCTCAACAACGACGACGTTGGGACCCTCCGCAGCGAAGCTTGTCTCCAGTGCCTCCCGCACGTCTTCCGGCGCCACGCGGACAGCGGGGACGCCAAAGGATTCGGCCAGCTTTACGAAGTCCGGCCGGGTGAGCTCGGTGGCTGTTGCCTTGCCGAACGCGCCCTCCATGTATTCGCGGAGGATGCCGTAGCCGCCGTCGTCGACAATGAGCCAGGTGACCGGCAGATTGTGCTGGCGGACCGTGGCAAGCTCAGCGATCGAGTACATGGCCGAGCCGTCGCCAGACACGGCAAGCACGCGGTCAGACAGCCCCTTCGATGCGAGCCCCACCGAGCCGCCAATAGCGCTGGGGAAGCCGTAGCCGAGGCCTCCGGCCCCCTGCGCCGAGTGAAATTCTCCATCCCGGGAATCCCAGCAGCTCCAGGCCCAGTAAGCCGCGATGGTCATGTCCCAGAACGTCTGCATGTCATCGGGCGCGGCCGCCCGGATGTCGGCCATGAAGGTCCGCTCCTTGCCCAGGTCCTGCTCATCAAGGCGCGCCTGCACCTTGGCAAGGGTCTCGGCAACGAGCCTGCGCGGATCATAGTCGCCGGTGCGGCGCCCGGCCGGTTCGAGTGCGTCATCCAGCGCGGTGAGTGCCTGGCCGGCGTCGGCCCGGATGCCGAGGGCAGGACGGTTGGATTCGAGGACCCGTGGTTCGGCGTCGATCTGGATGATGCGGCCTCGCGGCTCGAGGCTGAAGTAGTTGGACGTCACCTCACCGAGCGAGGAACCGATCACCAGGAGCACATCGGCGTCTTCGAGCACTTCGGTGACGTAACGGTCCTCAACCCAGGATTGCAGCGACAGCTCGTGGTTCCAGGGGAAGGCGCCGTTGCCGCCGGGCGAGCACAGCACCGGCGCATCCAGCTTCTCCGCGAGCGAGAGCAACTCCTTCTCGGCCTTGCCGCGCCGGGCGCCGCCGCCGGCCACAATCGCTGGGCGCTTAGCGTCCGAGAGCCACTTGACGGCTTCACGGACCAGCTCGATGCGCGGCGGATTATCGAACGGCTCTGCCAGCGCATCCTCGACCTGGGGCACAACGACGGCGTCCAGCAGCACATTCTGCGGAACCTCCACCCACACAGGCCCCTGGGGCGAGGAGACGGCTTCGGTCCACGCATCCTGAATTGCGGACGGGATGCCGGACGCGTGCTGGATCAGCCGCTGGCTCTTGGTGACGTTGGCGGCCGAGGCCTTCTGGTCATCGAGCTGGTGCAGCATGCCCTTCCGGCGGGCGCCCAGGCCCTCAAGCGGGATCTGGCTTGCAATGACGACCATCGGCACTCCCGTGGCGTATGCCTCCTGCAGCCCGGCCAAAGAGGTCAATGCGCCGGGTCCGGTCGAGAGGAAGAGCACTCCCACTTCACCGGTGGCACGGGAGAACCCGTCGGCGGCAAATGCGGAGTTGTTTTCCACCCGGGAAGAGACGAACTGCAGATCAGAACGGGACAACGCATCGAACAGGCCCAGCGCGTGCTGGCCCGGGATGCCGAAGACGGTGGAGGCGCCCAGCGCGCTCAGCGTCTCGACAACCAGGTCACCGCCGTTGCGCTGGCCCGAGACCGGCTGCGGGGGAACTGTTGCATCACTTTCAACGGACTGCATCAGCCGTCCTTTCGCGTGGAGATTTCGTCGGCCATCAGACTCACCAGATCGTAGGCGACATGCGACGCCGCCACACCGGTGATTTCTGCGTGATCGTACGCGGGAGCAACTTCGACGACGTCGGCGCCCACCAGATTCATCCCGCGCAGGCCGCGCAGGATCTCGAGCAGCTCACGGCTGGTGATCCCACCGGCTTCGGGGGTGCCGGTGCCCGGCGCGTGTGCCGGATCCAGCACGTCGATGTCGATCGACACGTAGAGGGGCCGGTTCCCGATCCGGTCTCGGAGCTTGGCGACGGTTTCGTCAACACCCTGGCGGAACACATCGGAGGAGGTCACAATGCCGAAGCCGAAGCGCCGGTCATCCTCCAGGTCCTTCACTCCGTACAGCGGCCCGCGGGTGCCGACGTGGGAGATGGCCTCAGTGTCCAGGATCCCTTCCTCCACAGCGCGGCGGAAGGGTGTTCCGTGCGTGTACTCGGCACCGAAGTAGGTGTCCCAGGTGTCCAGGTGGGCATCGAAGTGCAGCAGCGCAACCGGCTCACCGGCGCGTTCGGAGGCCGCGCGCAGCAACGGCAGTGCGATGGTGTGGTCACCACCGAGCGTGACCAGGCGGGCGCCGTCGTGCGTGAGGTCCAGCGCGTTCTGCTGGATGGTCTCAATGGCCTCGTTGATGTTGAAGGGATTCACGGCCATGTCACCGGCGTCAGCGACCTGCACTCGCTCGAAGGGCGAGATATCCATCGCCGGGTTGTAGGGGCGCAGCAGCCGCGAGGCCTCGCGGACATGGTTGGCGCCGAACCGCGCGCCCGGCCGGTAGGAGACTCCGGAGTCGAACGGCACACCGACAACGGTGATGTCGGTCTTCTCCACCTGGTCGATCCGCGGCAGCCGCGCGAACGTGGCCGCTCCGGCGTACCGCGGAATGCGGGCCGAATCGATCGGCCCAAGGTTGCCGCCTGCCGTGACGCGCAGCTCTTCCATGTACATCTCCTTAGTCCCCGTGACGTCCGCTCGTACTCCGGACGCAGTTGCCCTATAGGCATCAACTGTTTCTCGTAAGGCTAATTGTGGTACGCGTCTCAGTCAAGGTCGCGGGTCAGTTCATGCCGGTCGGCATGAAGGAGAGCGGAAACAGTCAGGAACGCGGAATCAGCGGCTTGTCGGCGCGTGCCTTGATCTGCTGCACAGCCCAGGAATTGCCGTCCGGGTCATCAAATCCAAAGAAAGTGCCGCCGTCGCGCTCGTCAAAGACGGTGACGTCGCCGACCTCGGCACCGCGACCAATCAGCTCCTCGCGCGCTGCTTTGACGTCGGAGACGACCAGTTGAAGGCCCTTCAGGCTGCCGGGCTGCATAGCGCTCATGCCCGGCCCGTTGCCGAACACGATGGAACAACCGGAACCGGGCGGGGTGAACTGGGTGAAATGCACGCCGCCGGAGTCGGTCTCGAAATCCTGCACGAATCCAAGTTTGTCGCGGTAAAACCCGATCGAGCGCG
Organism: Arthrobacter vasquezii; assembly: GCF_029455255.1. Lineage (NCBI taxonomy): Bacteria > Bacillati > Actinomycetota > Actinomycetes > Micrococcales > Micrococcaceae > Arthrobacter > Arthrobacter vasquezii. Next base: position 216,838 of record NZ_JAROKN010000001.1, read on the forward strand.
CGATGTCGCTCACCGGCACCACAATGACTTCCAGTGTCCAGTCCATTGACAGCTCCTGACCTTGAGAGGGACGGCTCACGCTATCGGACCGCCTCCGGCACGTATAGCCCATCGCTTCTCGAATGGGAAGATTTGCGCCGTAAACAAAGCTTGCTTATGGCTTACTCTGTTGAGAAGCGACTCTGCCGACAGCAAGGAGGTGCAGCATGGCCACAGCGGTTGACTCCCCCCGGAAGCGACGGCTTCGGCGTCCCCGCTGGATCAAGGAACCCTTCAACAGGGAGGCGAGGGCAGGGTATCTGTTCATCCTTCCCTGGGTGGTTGGGTTCCTCGTGTTCACGCTCGGAGCCATGGTGTACAGCCTCGTCATCTCCTTCACGAATTACGACCTCTCCACCGACACCGCCACGCCTGTGGGCTTCAGCAACTACGAACTGCTGTTCAAAGATCCCAAGGTGATGACGTCCCTGGGCAACACGCTGTATTACGCCGTACTGTCAGTGCCGCTCGAGATCTGCTTCGCCCTACTCCTGGCCTATCTGCTGCACCGCATTCCCGAACGGGGGGCCGGCGTCTTCCGCATCATCTACTACCTGCCGAAGATGACGCCGTCCGTCGCCGCCGCGTCAATCTTCCTCCTGCTCCTCAACGGGAACTCCGGGGCGATCAACGGCTTCCTGGGCATTTTCGGGATCGACGGTCCGCAGTGGTTGATTGACCCGGACTGGATGAAGCCGTCCATCATCATCATTGGTTTATGGAGTGTCAGCGGCACCATGCTGATCCTCCTTGCGGCGCTGAAGAATGTCCCGCAGGACCTGTACGAGGCAGCGTCCCTCGACGGCGCAGGGGCCATCCGGCAGTTCTTCTCCGTCACCCTGCCGATGATCTCCAACGCCCTGTTTTTCTGCACCATCGTGCTGACCATCGCCGCGCTCCAGGTCTTCGACCAGGCGTTCCTGCTCTTCTACAGGGATACGACAAGCGCAGCACCCGACGCCGCACTCTTTGTCGGTGTCTACCTGTTCCAGCAGGCTTTCCAGCAGTTCAACATGGGTTTCGCTGCGGCCATCGCCTGGCTGCTGTTCGTCATCATCCTCCTGATCACGGTCTTCCAGGTCCGCTTCGGAAACAAGTTCGTCTACTACGAGGGGGGCCGGTAACCATGGCGTCAGTTCTCAAGTCGCAACCGCAGGCTGCCGCTGAGTCGGATCCGCGGGACAAGTCCGCCGCAACCCCCACGCAGCGCTTCCCCTGGTACAAGCCGCGCAGCATCATTGGGCGGGTCGTCCTCTGGGCGCTTCTCCTGGGATTTTCCGTGCTGTTCCTGTACCCGTTCGCGTGGCTGCTGGCGGCAACGTTCAAGCCACGCCAGGACGTCTTCGACAACCGGCTCATCCCGGAAACCTGGGTCTTCACCAACTACGTTGAGGTGTGGGACCAGCTGCCGCTCCTCGCCTGGATCTCCAACAGCCTGATCATCGCCCTGCTGGCAGCCGGGCTGGTGACCTTCTCGAGCTCTCTGGTGGCCTTCGGCTTTGCCTACTTCCGTTTCCCGTTCCGCAACCTGCTGTTCGGCCTCGTGCTTGGAACCATGATGCTGCCCGGAGCAGTGACCATGATCCCGGTCTACCTGATCTGGAAGGAACTCGGTTTCCTCGGCACAACGGTGCCTCTGTGGGGAGCCAATCTCTTCGGCTCAGCGTTTTACATCTTCCTGCAGCGCCAGTTCTTCCTTGGCCTGCCCCGGGATATCTTCGAAGCCGCCCGCATCGACGGGTGCAGCTACTTCGGATTGTTCCGGCGGATAGCCATGCCGCTGTCCATCCCGTCCTTCATCATCGTGTTCATCTTTGAGTTCCAGGCGAGCTGGAATAACCTGCAGGCGCCGCTGATCTACCTGAACTTCGGCAGCCCGGACCAGTACACGGTGCCGCTCGGCATTTCCTACGCGATGTCGCTGTTCAGCCCGACCTCCGGCGGTGAGGCCGACTACCAGTACGTGATGACAGCGGCCCTGCTGGTAACGCTGCCCATGCTGATCCTGTTCGCTTTCGGTCAGCGGTACTTCATCGAGGGCCTGGCGGGACAGGGCCGCAAGGGCTGACCCACCACCGGGGCGCAAAGAGAGGGGAGCCAGCCTTGCGGCCGGCTCCCCTCTTTACGTCTTAACAACGACGGCGGCGCCTACTGTGCGCCGGCGGTCGCCTGTTCGTATACCAGCATTGCGGCGGCCTGCGCATCGCCCAGTGCTTCCTCAATGGTCTTGTCACCGGACATCGCGGGAGCCATGGCGTTCTGCAGTTCGGTCTGAATCTCAAGGCCAGCCGGCGATGAACCGAGCGGCACACCGTTCTCGAGCGCCTGGTAATAGGAGTCGATCAGCTGGTCGAAACCCTCGTTACCGGTCGGCTCCAGGTACTCTTCCTTGATCAGCTGGTCTGCGGTCTGCGAACCGGTGAAGATTCCGGTGAAGATCCCGCCCTCCTCCATACCCGAAACGCGCGCCTCGGCTGCTGCCATCCAGGCTTCATCGGAGGTGTTGGTGACGGCCCACTTACAGGCTGCCGCCTTGTTCTTGGCACCCGTCGGGATCACGTAGGACTGCCCGCCGGCAACGGCGATGGCCTCACCGTCCTGGTTCCGCAGCGGAACACCGGAAATCTCGAGCTTGTCCGCATAATCAGCGAGGACGTTGGGGTACCACTGGGCGTACAGTCCTGCGCCAACCTGGTCAGCAACGAACTGGTTGTTCTCGCCGAAGAAGTCCCAGGTCTGGCCGAAGCTGTAGGCGGTCTCATAACCACCCTGGGCGTCGTAGATCTCCTTCAGCCAGGTGAGCGCTTCGATATTCGCGGGGTCGTCGAGGGTGGGTTTACCTGTCTCGTCCATGATCTGCCCACCGAACGCGGCGAACCAGATCGGAGCCTGTGACGGCATTTGAGGATCGAAGCCAAGACGGGTGGGGTTTTCACCATCGGACTCGTACATTTTCTCTGCAGCGGCGAGAACGGCATCAGGATTCGAGGTGTCGAGGTCCTCAGCCGTGACACCGGCCTCGTCCATGACGCGGGTGTTGGTGATGATTGACCAGGGCTGCCAGAACTGGGGAATGCCATACACCTTCCCGTCATAGGTAACGTCCTGCAGCACCGCAGGGTAGTAGTGCTCCTCAGCGTTGACATCATGCGTAGTGAAGCATTCATCAACCGGCTCGATCAGCCCCTTGGCCGCATAGGTTGCCACGTACTGGCGGTCCATCACCACAAGGTCCGGCAGTGTTCCGCTCGCGGCCTGCGCAGCAAACCGTTGGGGATCGAAGTTGCTCTCGTTGATCTCGACGGTCACGCCGTCCTCCTCCAGGGCGGCGGTAGCAAGGTCCGCACGGGACGTTGCCACCTCATCCCCCAGAGTGAAGCCGCCCGTCGTCATGGTGCCGGAGAGTTCTGCCCCGTAATCTGCGGCCTCGCCGCCATCGGCAGTCCCGCCGCCTCCGCCGCCACATGCCGTGGCGGTCAACGCAACAGCCGCAACCACCGCAAACCCTGCTGTCCGAGAAGTTTTCATCGCTCCAGTCCCTTCACAAGCTAGCGCGCCGGGCACCGGCGCGGCGTCGTCGAGGCATCGAGGCGAACAACCGGTACGAGCCGGCCTGCCGCGATGAGTGACCACAACAGTCGCCGATCCTGTATAGACCGGCGTCGTTCGATCAGTATTCCATAAGCTCGCTTGGTATCCCGGTAACAATTGGGACAGGAAAAATCAGCTTCTTGACGCCGCTGGGACCAGGGTCCATAGCACCACCGCTTCCTCGTCAGAGGGGTTCACCCAGGTGTGCGGTTCCCGCCCCGGGAAGGTGATGGTGTCACCCGCTTCCATCGCGTACCGGTCGTTGGAGAAAATCAGTTCGAACCGACCGGCCACAATATGCAGGGTCTCCACTTCGCAGTCCACCGAGTACAAATCCGACTCGCCTTTGCCATTGGGTGCAACAACAGCCCGAATCATCTGAAGGCGCTGCTCCGAACGCGCTGTCATGAGCCGCTCGTTGATGCCTTCACCACCGAGACTGATCTTCGGTGCTTCACTCAGCCGGGTGAGATGCGTTTCCGGGACGGTGAAGAGGTCCCCGATGGAGATGGACAAAACCTGGCACAGCGTCACGAGAGAAGCGACCGACGGCGACGTCAGGTCCCGCTCCACCCTGCTGAGGAAGCCTTTGGTCAGCCCGGTGGAGTCTGCCACTTGTTCGATCGTCATGCGCTGGGCCTGCCGCGCTGACCTGATCCGCGAACCAATCGCGACCGGCGCGTTGCTCGGTTCAACTGGGAGAGCCTTCACTGTGGTTCCTTCCGGGGCTGCTGGTTTACGAGCATACAGACGCTGTCGGCTCCCCAGTACAAAAACTGCCCGCAGGTGCAGGGCTGCCGTTTCGAACCGGCGGCCCTGTACCCGCGGGCAGTTTCTGTGTTTACGGTTCCTGCGCAGGCACCGCCCCGGCGCCGTCCGGATCGGATTTCGCAGGCACAGCAGCCGGCTCCGGCTCATCCTCCTCGTTCCATGCCTTGATCGCCGCCCACGTAACTGCGGCCACCGGTACGGCAAGAATCGCACCGACGATGCCGGCCAGGATGGTCCCCGCGGTCAACGCCAGCAGGATCACGAGTGCGTGGATGTTCAGCGAGCGCCCCATGACAACCGGCTGCAGGAAGTTGCCTTCCAGCTGGTTCACAACGACGACGGCGAGAATCACCATCAGCGCAACGAACGGCCCGTTGGCCACCAGTGCAACCAGCGCGGCGAGGACTCCCGCAACGGTTGCGCCGACGAGTGGAACGAATGAGCCGATGAACACGATCACGGCCAGCGGGATGGCCAGCGGCACACCCAGAATCAGCAGGGCGATGCCGATGAACACCGAGTCCACGGTGGCGATAATGGCCGTTCCCCGAACGTAGCCGCCCAGCACGTCCAGGCTCCTGTGCCCAACGCGCTGCGCGCGGTGCAACCGTTCCCCGCGGAAAGGCCGCAGCATGAAGGCCCAGATCTTGTCGCCGTCCTTCAGGAAGAAGAACAGGATCACCAGCATGAGCAGCGCTCCCGTGAGAAAGCTGCCGGCTGCGCTGAGCCCGGTCAGCGCAGTACTACCCACGGTCGAGCTCGTAGCGAAGTCGATCAGGGATTGCCGGGCGCTTTCGATTTGCTCCTGGTCAATCGGGATGGGACCGGTCTGGATGAAGTCGTAGACCTGCTGGAAACCCTCGTTGGCCTGCTGGATCAGCTCGTCGAGCTGGCTGCGTACCGCGAACACGATCCCGGTGATCACACCGCCGAGCACCACCAGCAGCAGCAGGAAGGAGGTGGCAGTTGCCAGCGCGCTCGGCCAGCCGCGGCGTCGCAGCATGTTGACCAGAGGGCTGATGGCTGCGGCGAGGATCAGCGCGAGCAGCAGCGGAATGACCACGAGCCGCACCTGGATCAGACCGTAGATCGATACCACCAGCAACGTCAGGAGCAGGAGCAGCTGCGCACTGCGGAGGCTCACCCTTCCGAGGCCGTCCCTCCATGGGTTCGGCTGGTTGCGTGCTGCATTGGTGTCGCGTCTGTACTCCACGGCGCTTCTTCCTGGTACGAGAGGGCATGCTGAAAGCAGGCGGGTTCGCTACTACCCTACGTGCAGCCTGTTACAGCGGCAGGAACAGCACGGTGTAGATTCCGAGCGCGCCTACCGCGAACACCGCCAGCGAGGTAGACATCACCGCCACAACATCCGCCTCCACCCGTCCCCGCGAAATCCCTGCGACGCTCCGCGCATACCTGCGGCGCTGGCTCACATAAATGCCGAGCGCCGCCGCCAGTGCCGCAGCCACAAGCGTTCCAGCGAACCAGCCGTAGGTTGGCACCCACCGCAGGAACAGGAGACTGGAGCCGACCAGCGCCGTCATTGTCCTACCCCAGGCCAGTGATGTCCGCTCCGGCTGAAGGCCGGAGTCCCGGACCAGCGAAATCACTTCAACTGCTCCGCATCAGCACGAAAACAACGACGACGGCGGCAACTACCGACCCTCCCAACGCCAGCAGCGGCGCCAGGAAAGGAAGCGGCAAAGGCGTGCCGTGCCGCATCGCACGCTCAACATTGAGCCAGCGAAAACACGCCAGCGAAGAGATGATCATCGCAAGCAGGAGCAGCAGGACGGCCAGGGCGGTCCGCAGTTGCGGCTCGAAGATCGCGGTGGTGAACGCCTCCACGGCGATCCCGCCGGCCATCAGCGCCAGTGAGGTGCGGATCCACGCAAGGAACGTACGTTCGTTCGCAAGCGTAAACCTCGGGTCCGGCTCGGCACCTCCGCGCAGGAGGCGGCGGGCGAGACCGCGCCGAGCGCCGTCGTCGTCGTTCATTGCGGTATCCACCGCCTCATCCTAACCAGTGCCGGCTTCAGGACCCGTTGCGGGTACCATGGATGTTTGCGAAGGGGAGTAGTTCCGGAGTGCAATGCGCTCCGCGGCCTGTCGACATACTGGTGATCAGCGATGATGCCCGGCAGTCCACCGCATCAGCGGCGAACGAGACCTTCGGCCATGCATTCGTTAATGGCCGGAGCTCCTCAACAGCCCTGGCCGGAGAAAATCAGGAGCCGGCTGTGAGCCCCGAGGTAACCCGAACACCCGCCGAGATCAAACGTTGGCGGCAGTATCTCGCCGACGAACGGGCAGAGGCTGCAACCTACCGCTACCTTGCCCGCAAGCGCGGCGGCGAGGAGAAGGAAATCCTCCTCGCTCTCGCCCAGGCTGAGGGACGACACGAACAGCACTGGCTCACCCTGCTGGGGAACGACGCCGGCAAACCGTTGCGTCCGTCGCTGCGGAACCGGATTCTCGGCTTCCTTGCCCGGCGCTTCGGCTCCGTGTTTGTGCTGGCCCTGGCCCAGCGTGCCGAGGGCCGCTCCCCCTACGCTGCGGACCCTTCCGCGACCAGCGCAATGGCTGCGGACGAGCAGATCCACGAGGAGGTTGTGCGGGGCCTCGCAACGCGTGGACGCAATCGGCTTTCCGGCAACTTCCGTGCCGCGGTCTTCGGTGCGAATGACGGCCTGGTGAGCAACCTGGCTCTTGTCATGGGTATCGGCGCAACAGGAGTCTCGAGCGCGTTCGTGCTGTTCAGCGGTCTCGCGGGCCTGCTCGCCGGCGCGCTGTCCATGGGCGCCGGCGAATACGTGTCGGTGCGGTCGCAGCGGGAGCTTCTGACAGCGTCACGTCCCACGCAGGTCACCCTGACGGCAGCCAAAGAGCTCGATATCGACGCCAACGAACTCGTGCTGGTCTACCGCGCACGCGGCATGTCCCCTGAGGCAGCAGAACATCGTGCAGCCGAACGCCTGGGGCAGTTCAGCTGTGACTGCGATCCGAGTTTCTCGCTCCAGCCCGAGCGTCAGGAACGGCAGGACGACCACGAGAGCGTGGGGACAGCGATGGGAGCGGCGGCCGCGAGTTTCTGCTTCTTTGCCTCCGGGGCAGTGATCCCCGTTCTTCCGTACATTTTCGGGCTCACCGGAATCACGGCTGTGATTGTTGCCTGCGCCCTGGTGGGGCTGGCGCTATTGGCGACAGGCGCCGTCGTCGGTTTGCTTTCCGGCGCCTCTCCGCTCAGGCGGGCACTGCGTCAGCTCGCCATCGGGCTGGGAGCGGCCGCAGCGACCTACGTTCTGGGGTTGGTGTTCGGCGTCTCTGTTGCCTGAGCGGAAGTTGCCTGAGCGGAATCGGCGTTGTGTTTCTTCGGCCGATAGCCCGAGACTGCTGCGCGTACGTCGCCCTCCTCGTGCCCGCCTTTGTCCTTGCCGAACGGCAATGCCTTCAGCAGCGGGTGCACGATGGCCATGACGGCGAGGCCCCAGGCAAGTCCGACGATTGCCGACAACAGCGTGTTCACGAGCCAGGCCAGCAGCCCACCCACCACTGCAATACTCACGAACGGTTCTTCGAGGGAGTGGATGAGGTCGTACGGCGGGTGCCATCCAAGGTCATGGACGCCCTGCACCATGATGTGGCCACCTACCCAGAGCATGGCGATAGTGCCGATGAAGGTAATCGCGGCCAGCACCGCGGGCATTCCCTTGACGAGCAGCTCACCGAACCGCTTGGAGCCTGCAGAGTCTTTGGTTGTCAGGTGCAGCCCGATGTCGTCCATCTTGACGATCAGACCAACGGCTCCGTAAACGAGCACGGTGATCGCGATAGCCACGACAACCAGGATGAGCGCACGGGACCAGATGGACTCGGCGGCCACCTCGTTCATCGAGATGACCATGATTTCGCAGGACAGGATGAAGTCGGTGGTGATCGCACCCTTGATGACCTTGGCTTCTGCCTCGGGGCCTCGCTCCACCGCTGGCGACTTCTTCGCATCGTGTTGGCCGCGGAGCTTGTGCCAAACCTTCTCGGCGCCCTCAAAGCAGAGGTAGGTGCCGCCCAGCATCAGGATGTAGGGGATGATGCCCGGGACGAAGGCACTGACGAGGAGCAACGCCGGCAAAATGATCAACAGCTTGTTGCGTAGCGAGCCCCAAAAAATGCGCTTGATCATTGGCAGTTCGCGGGACGGATCAGCCCCGGAAACGTACTGCGGGGTGACTGCAGCATCGTCAATCACAACGCCGGCCGCCTTTACGCCGGCTCTTGCGGCTCCGGCTGCAACGTCATCCACCGAGGCGGCCGCTATGCGGGCAATGGCTGCGACGTCATCCAGCAGGGCTACCAGACCGCCGCTCACAGAGTGCCCCTGTGATTCTCGAACGCGGACGGCTGACCGTGGAGGCCTCGGTCGAGGCGCTGTGAAGACATGCTCCGAGTATATTCTGATGTCCCGGTCACCGCCCCGGGGACGGACCCGTGCTGATGATCTGTGATGGTGACACGGCAGAGGTACAGGCGGATGTTCGATGAAGTTTTCCTTCGTGGCTCGCGCATGAAATCCTTATGAACAATGGATATACGACTGGGCACCCGTGAACCGGACCACGATCGAGGGTGTTCAGCGGACATCCGAGCTGCGAAACGCGAGGGGTTGCCGTGCTCGGCTCAATTCTTTCAGTGACCCGGCGCGCCGGCACCTTCCTTGGCCGCACGTGTATCTACGCGCTGATCTGGGCGGGCCTCGCACTGCTCATCGCTGCTGCCATCATTCGTTCCCACTGGGGCGAAATCTCCGTTGGTCAGATGCTGCTGAACCTCGTCTCCGTGGAAACCGACGGCGGTGGCGGTCCCATCATCTGGATCGCCGTCCTGGGTATCGGTGTAGTTCCGCTGCTCATCACCGCCGGGATCGCGCTGTGGCGCTACGCCCGGCATCGTAGGCGGCGGAACAAGACGGCGGTCATTCCGCCGCGATCGCAGTGGATCATGAACACTGTCTCCGGCGTTCTGGTGGCCGGACTGGTTGTCGCGGGCACCACGTCCTTCGCCAGCACGGTCAGCCTGTGGGATTACATCAAGGCGGCGAATTCGTCGTATGACATCGGCAACTACTATGTGGAGCCGACGGTCACCGGCGATGCGCTCAAGCGAAATCTGGTGTTGATCTATCTTGAGTCCGGTGAGGGCACCATCGCGGATGACCAACTCTTCGAGAAGGACGCATTCGCTTCGCTCAAAGAGGTCACCAAGGCTTCAGACGGCTGGCAAAGCGTCGAGAGTTTGCGCGAGTACAAGGGTGGTGGCTGGACAATGGCCGGCCTCGTTTCGACGCAGTGCGGCATCCCGTTGAAGGGCACAAGTTCCGCCATGGGAAGCGGCGCGCTGAACAGTCTCGGCGGTGAAGTCGACACCTATCTGGGTGGGGCTACCTGCCTGGGCGACCTTCTGGACGAGCAGGGATACAAGAACGTTTTCCTGGGCGGCGCCAATGCTTCATTCGCCGCGAAGGACGTCTTCCTGAGCAGTCACGGTTACTCCGAGATCAAAGATCTTTCCGACTGGCGCGCAGCCGGTGAACCAGAGAACAACTTCCGCAGCGACTGGGGCCTGAGCGATGAACGCCTGATGGCCTACGCCAAGGATGAGATCGACGTGCTGCACGCCGAGGCGGAGAACACCGGGCAGCCGTTCAACCTCACAATGCTGACGCTGGACACACACGCCCCGCTGCACATCTATGACTATTGCGACGTGGACACGGAGAACGCGACCACCTCGGTGTTCGCCTGCTCCATGACCCAGGTGGCCGGATTCGTCGACCACATGAAGGAGAAGGGCTACCTTGACGACACCGCCGTGGTGATCATGGGCGACCACCTCAAGCAGTTGACTACCGGCGACCCCTTTGAGGACCAGTTAGGCGGGAACGACAACCGCACCATCTTCAACCGGATCTGGATCCCGGGAGCGGACAGCAGCACCATCGTGCGCTCCGAAATGGACCAACTGAGTCTGTACCCAACAATTGTGGAGGTGGCCGGCCTTACGCTCCAGGATCAGGAGGCAGGCCTCGGCGTGTCAGCCTTCGCTCCATCGGTGCCCGCTGACTCAGCGCAGGCGATGAATCCTGATGCCTATGCTGAGCTGCTCGACGCGGCCTCTGCGCAATTCTACGCAGAGGCCTGGGCCGGCGAGCCAGCCATCGAATAGCGCTGCCAGGCTCGAACGGGATTGGAGCAGCGTTCGGCCCGGAATTCGCTCGACCTAAACCCCATCAACACCAAGCACGACGTCGGCCGCATCCGTTTCGCGGTGCGGGACGGTAGTGGGCGACTCCAGATGCACTGCCCCCGACGGCAGGATTCCGGCGCCGCCGTACCGTTCCATCACGCGCCACTGAGCGGCAACATCCTCGCCTGCATGGTCAGCCGGCAGCTGGTCCCAGAATTTGAACCCGCCACACTCCACCAGTGCTTCCCGGTTGAAGAGGACGCATCCTCCGACCCAGGCCACCTTGTACAGCCGCCAGTCCTCCCGCGCGAGGCTAAGCTCCGCCGCAGCGTGGGTGAGGTTGGCGGCGTTGTGCAGCGCCCACCGGCCGAAAGACGGGTCATCCCGCCGAACCCGCTCAGGGCGAACAGCGCGTTCCCACAGCTCAAGCGGTTCAAGCTCATGCTCCCGATAGTCGTCGAGGAAGGACAGCCCCTGCACCGCAGCGCCCACGAACCCGCAGCCGGCTTCATTCAGGGCGGCGTGCATGCGGGCAATCATTCCGGGTTCGAGCCAGACGTCGTTATCCAGAAACAGCACCTGGGCCGCACGCGAACGCTCCAGCAGGATATGCCGCTGCTGCGCCACTCCGCGTCGAGGCAGATTCCGCTCGAGAGTGACCGGCCGCCCCTGCGCGCGAAGAACCCGCACCATTGCGGCCACCGCGGGTTCCTCCCACACCGGTTCCCCGTCGGTCTGGTCACTCAAAATGACCGAGAAAACGGGGCCGTCCTGTGCCGCCAGGCCCGAGAGCGTGACAGCCAACTCTGCCGCGCGGCCGTAGGAGGGAATCAGCACGTCCAGCGCGGGCTCTTGGGAAGGAGCCGGCCGCCCCCACTCCCCTGACCAGCGGCGGCTCATGGTGCAGCAGTGGGAGTGGTGCGGATCTTCTCGACCATCGCCGTCGTCGAACGCTCGGGAACGTAATCGAGAATCCGGACCACTCCCCCGCAGCGCTCCACGACCGGCGCCTCTTCCAGCATCTGGGACGAATAGTCCCCGCCCTTCGCGTAGATATCCGGCCGTAGCGCCTCAATGAGCGGCACCGGGGTGTCGGTGTCAAAGGCCGTTACATAGTCGACACAGCTGAGCGCCGCAATGACCCCCGCCCGGTCGGCGAGCGAATTGATAGGCCGGTCCGGTCCCTTCAGGCGACGCACGGAGTCATCACCGTTGAGGGCCACAACCAGCACGTCGCCCAACTGCTTGGCCTGCGTCAGATAGCGGGTATGGCCCCGGTGGAGAACGTCGAAGCACCCATTCGTCAGTACAATCCGCCGGCCTTGCTCCCGCTCTGACTCCACCCGCTGCAGCAGTTCATCCAGCGGCAGGGTTGTCGAGGACAGATCACCCAGGTACTGCGCAAGATCAGCAGTGGAACACACCGATGTTCCAGCCCGGCCCACCACAACGTCCGCCGCAGCCTGCGCCAGATCGAGCGCAGCGCTCATCGGCATTCCCGCGGCACGCCCGGCCGTCAGGCAGGCAACGAACGTATCTCCGGCCCCGGACGCCTGTTTCTCCGAGGCGGGCCTAGCCCACGTCCGATGCGCCTGACCCTCCGCAGAGAGCAGCACCGTTCCGTCCCGATCCAGCGTCACGACGACGGCGCCCGCACCCGTCGCTGCGAAGAGCTCCTCACGGCGTTCGGTCACCAGCGCAACCCGTTCTTCCGCAGCGGTGGGCGGGAAAGCGGTGCCCAACAGCCGCGCCGCCTCCTGGGCGTTCGGCGTAACGATGGCCGGCGACAAGTCTGACCAGGGCCGCGGGTCATGCGCATCCACCACGGCGAGCGCCCCGCCAATGTGCTCCCGCAGCGCTTGCCGCACGGCCGCGCCCAGCGCTCCCGTGCCATAATCACAGACGACGACGGCGGCACTCCCGTGCAGTGCGGCAGGAACCGCCGCTGCCAGCGCGGCCACGGTATCCTCGGGCGGCTCGCCGTCCTGATCGTCAAGGCGCAGCATCACCTGGTCGCCGCCGATGATGCGGTTCTTGGTGGTTGTGCGAACGCCGGGCGCGGCGATCAGTCCGGAGGTGTCCACCCCGGCGTCATCCAGCAGCGCGCGCAGGCGGGCTCCGGCGTCGTCGGTTCCGACCAGGCCAACCAGACGCACGCTGGCGCCGAGAGCAGCAAGGTTCATGGCTGTGTTCGCTGCGCCGCCTGGAGCGTGATCCCTGCGCTGCACGTCGACGACGGGTGCGGGAGCCTCCCGACAAAACCGTTCAATGGTCCCGGTCCACCAGCCGTCCAGGATAACGTCGCCAACCACGGTCACGACCGGTGCCACACGGGCAAGCTCGATGGGCACCCGCTCGGTGAGGCCACGGGTCTCCGGCAGCGTAGTCATGATCCGGCGGACTTTCCCGGCGCTTCGATGTGCACTACCTTCACCCTGCAGAACTCGTCGAGCAGTTCCGGCCCATAGCCGAAGCCCTGGCCGCTCTCACCGCGCGGCTGTGCAGAACCGCCCGGAGCGCCACCGAAGACTGCGTTGACCTTGACCGTTCCGGCTGGTAACGCAGCAACTGCCTTCTGCGCGTGGGTGATGCTCGCGGTCAGGACATTCGCTGCCAGACCGTACTTCCCCGCAGCGGCGAGTTTGAGCCCCTCGTCGAAGCTGCCCACGCGCACCACAGGAGCCACCGGGCCAAAGGTCTCCTCCGTCATGATGTCCATCCGGTCACTGCAGTTCAGCAGGACAGTCGCCGGGTAGTAGGCGCCGGGACCGTCCGGGATCACCCCGCCCTCCGCCGGATTGGCTCCTTCAGCCACTGCTGCCTGGACCTGAGCGTGAACAGCATCGCGCAGGCGGCGGTCAACGAGCGGCGCGAAAGTTCCGGACTCGTTGCGCCGTCGTGCTTCAGTGACCAGCGCGGCACAGAACTCGTCTGCAATCGCGTCCACAACGTAGATGCGTTCGACGGCGGTGCAAATCTGTCCGGTATTGCTGAAGGCGCCGATAGCGGCCTGCTCCGCTGCCCAGGCCGGGTCCACGTCGTCGTCAATCAGCAGCGGATCATTGCCGCCGTTCTCGCGGAGCACATGTGCGCCGGTGAGCACCGCAGCACGCGCAATGCGGGCGCCGGTGGCGCTGGAGCCAACGTGAGCGAAGACGTCAACGCCGTCCTCCGAGGTGAGCATTGATCCGACCTCGGGACCTCCGGTAAGGGTGGTCAGCACACCAGCAGGAAAACAGGGCGACAGGAGCTCGCCGAGCAGCTGGCCCACGTGCGGACAACGTTCGCTGGGCTTGTGCAGGACAGTGTTGCCGGTGACCAGGGCTGCACCGAGCAGTCCCGCAGCAACAGCAACCGGGTCATTCCAGGGAGTAAGCAGCACCGCCACGCCACGCGGCTCCGTGACCGTGTAGTCAGAGGCGAGTGCGGACCCGCGGAGGCTGTGGCCGCGATGCAGCGGCCCCAGCTCGGCATACTGCTCAAGGGTGGAAGCTCCGGCCTCAATGCCGGCAAGGGCCTCCTCGCGCGGCCGTCCGGTCTCGCTGCTGTTCAGCTCTGCCAACGTGCCCGCACCCGCGCGCAGTGC